>NZ_JBSFDA010000107.1:0-34262 GCF_053593675.1 Streptomyces sp. NPDC002156
CTGGGCGTACTTCGGTTCGCACACCCGCTTCTGGGAGCTGGGCGCAGGTGCGCTGCTGGCCCTGTCCGCCGAGCAACTGCGCGGCCTGGGGCGGGTAGGCGGGCGGGGCGCCTGCGGCGGGCTTCACCCCACCCCGCCCCTTCCCGAAGGTGGCGGCTCCGCCCCCACACCCCCGCGCCTCAAACGCCGGCGAGGCTGGTCCTTCAGCCCGGCCGGCGTTTCGACGCCCCACCCGAAGAGCGTCCAGGGGGTCCGGAGCTTGCCCCAAGCGGGCGAGGCCGGTCTTCAGCCCGGCCGGCGTTTGAGGCCACGTCCGAAGGGCGTCCAGGGGGTCCGGGGCTTGCCCCGGTTCGGGAAGGGGCGGGGTGGGGTGAAGCCCGCCGCAGGCGCCCCACCCGCACCCCGTCAGGGCGACGCCACCCTCTCCACCAGTCCCGTCTGTATCCGCACCGCCTTGCGCCGGGCGATGCGGGTCGCGCGCCCCGGGGGGAGGTTCTGCCCCTTGACGTTGCCGAGGATGTAGCCCTCGGACGGGGGGCAGGACAGCAGCAGGACAGGGGTGTTGACCTCCTGGAGGCGGCGCAGCAGGCTCTCGCCGAGTCCGCGGCTCGCGCCGGCGGCCGAGCGGGCGACGACAAGGTGGAGGCCGACCTCCCAGCCGAGGGGGAGGTGCGGGAGAAGGGGGTCGAAGGGGGCGTTCATGGGGCCGGTGCCGACCATGTCGTAGTCGTCGACGAGGATGAAGAGCCGGGGGCCGCTCCACCAGTCGGCGAGGCGCATGCGGCCGGGGGCGATGTCCTGATCCGGGACACGGGCGGTGACCGCCCTGGCGGCGCCGCCGACGAGGTCCCGGAGGGCGTCCACGGAGACCGCGTGGCCCAGCCGGTACTCGTCGGGGATCGCCTCGACGAGGTTGCGGCGGTAGTCGACCACCATGATCCGGGCCTCGGCCGGCGTGTAGCGGTCCATGATCGCCTGGGCCACCAGGCGCAGCGCGTTGGTCTTGCCGCTCTCGGTGTCGCCGACCACGATCATGTGCGGGTTGTCGGCGAAGTCGTGCCACACGGTGGAGAGTTGGGTCTCCTCGATGCCGAGCGGCATCCGGAAGTCTCCTTCGGCGGGCGGGAGTTCCGTGGCGGACAGCAGGGTGGGCAGCATCCGCACCCGGGGGGCGGGCTCGCCCGGCCAGTACTCCCGCACTGCCGAGACGAGCGCCGCGACGCCGTCGGTGAGGTCCTCGGAGTCCTCCACGCCGTCGATACGGGGCAGGGCCGCGAGGTAGTGCAGCTTGCCTTCCGGAGTCAGGCCGCGCCCGGGGATGCGGGGCACGGTGGCCGCCCGCCGGGAGTCCACCTCGGAGTCCATGGCGTCGCCCATCCGCAGTTCGAGGTGGGTGCCGGCCTGGTCGCGTACCGCCGCCGTCAGTTCCACCCAGCGGGCGACGGTGACGATCAGGTGGATGCCGTAGTTGAGTCCGCGTGCCGCGATCGCGCTGAACGTCTGGATGTTCCGGTCGAAGTCCTGCCGTACCGTCGACCAGCCGTCGATGACGAGGAAGACGTCGCCGTGCGTCTGGTCGGGGAACTCGCCGGCCGCCCGGCGCCTGCGGTAGGTGGCCATCGAGTCGATGCCGTGGTCGAGGAAGAACTGCTCGCGGGCGGCCAGCAGGGTGGTGACCTCGGCGATCGTACGGCCCACCCGCTCGGTGTCGAGACGGCTCGCCACCCCCGCCATGTGCGGGAGGTCCGCCAGGGCGGCCAGCGTGCCGCCGCCGAAGTCCAGGCAGTAGAACTGGACTTCGCGCGGGGTGTGGGTGAGGGCCAGCGAGGTGAGCAGGGTGCGGACCAGGGTCGACTTGCCGCTCTGCGGGCCGCCGGCGATGGCCACGTTGCCGCCCACCCCGGACAGGTCGACGGTGAGCAGGTCGCGCAGCTGCTCGAAGGGCCGGTCGATGATGCCGATGGGCACGGTCAGCTTGCCGCGCAGCGGCCAGCCGACGGTGGTCAGGCCCAGCTCGTGGTCCGGGGTGAGCGGGGGGAGCACCTGGTCGAGGGTGGCGGGGAGGTCCAGCGGCGGGAGCCACACCTGGTGGGCGGGCGGGCCCGAGCCGAGGA
The DNA here is from genome assembly GCF_053593675.1 of Streptomyces sp. NPDC002156. Classification (NCBI taxonomy): domain Bacteria; kingdom Bacillati; phylum Actinomycetota; class Actinomycetes; order Kitasatosporales; family Streptomycetaceae; genus Streptomyces; species Streptomyces sp. NPDC002156. The sequence goes on from NZ_JBSFDA010000107.1 coordinate 2,115, forward strand.
GCCGGTCGACGGCCACGGAGAGGAGGGTCTCGCCGGTCTCGCCGGGATCGTCGGGTTCCGGATCGGGATCCGGCGCGGGGTCGGGGGCCTGCCGGGGCACCACCCAGCCCGCCGTCCAGGGCGCCAGCTGGCTTGCCACACGGGCCTGGTTCGCACTGCCCCCGCGCTCCTCGTACGGGCCCGAGACATACGCGGCGCGGAACCGGGCCAGCGCCTCCACCCCGGACTTCAGGAAGCCGCTGCCGGGCTGCGGCGGCAACTCGTAGGCGTCCGGCACCCCGAGCACGCCCCGGCTCTCCATCGCGGAGAAGGTGCGCAGGCCGATGCGGTACGAGAGGTGGCTCTCCAACTGGTGCATGCGGCCCTCGTCGAGGCGCTGCGAGGCCAGCAGCAGATGGACGCCCAGGGACCGGCCGAGGCGGCCGATCATCACGAAGAGATCCATGAACTCCCGGTGTGAGGCGAGGAGTTCACTGAACTCGTCGACGACGACGAAGAGGCTGGGCAGCGGGGCCAGCGGCGTTCCGGCGGCGCGGGCCTTCTCGTAGTCCAGCGCCGAGGTGTAGTTCCCGGCGGACCGCAGCAGTTCCTGACGGCGGATCAGTTCGCCGTGCAGCGCGTCCTTCATCCGGCCCACCAGCGCCGCCTCACCGGCCAGGTTGGTGATGACCGCCGAGGTGTGCGGGAGTTCGTCCAGGCCGAGGAAGGTCGCACCGCCCTTGAAGTCGACCAGGACGAAGTTCAGCGTCTCCGAGGAGTTGGTCAGCGCCAGTGCCAGCACCAGCGTCCGCAGCAGCTCGCTCTTCCCGGAGCCGGTGGCCCCGATGAGCATGCCGTGCGGGCCGGTGCCGCCCTGCGCGGACTCCTTGATGTCCAGCTCCACCGGCGTGCCGTCCGCCCCGACCGCGATCGGCACCCGCAGCCGCATCGGCCCGGTGTGACGGGCCCACAGGTCGGCCGGCTCGTGGCGGTGCAGGTCCGGGATGCCCAGCAGGGTGGTCAGCTCCGTGCTGCCGGAGAGCGGTTCGGAGACGTCGCCGCCCAGGCCGAGGCGGTACGGGGAGATCAGCTTGGCCAGCGTGGCGGCACCGCGCGGGCCGAACCGGTCGGGGCGGCCGAGCCGGGCCAGCTGCTCCTTGCGCTCCCGGTCGGTGCGGACCAGGTCGAAGGCGTCCTCGGTCACGTCGAAGCGCAGCGTGACCCGGCCCGGCCGCCAGGTCAGCGCGCCGCCCAGGTCGAGCACCACCGTGTTGCGGAAGCCGGTGCCGTCCACCCGGTGCCCGGCGGGCACCGCGCCGCCGTCCACCACGATCACCGTGAACGGCTCCTCCCGGCCGGGCGCCGCGTCCGGGTCGAACGAGGGCCGCTCCAGGAACTCCGCGCCCAGCAGGTCCTCCAGCTCGTTGAACGAGGAGACGATCATCCGGGCCGGTCCCGCCCCGTCGTGCTCCTGCGGGTGCAGACTGTGCGGCAGCCACTTCACCCACTCCCAGTCCGCCCGCCGCTCGTCCGACACGCACAGCGCGATCCACACGTCGTCGGGCGCGTGGAACGCCGCCAGCTGGGCCAGCATGGCGCGCGCCAGGGACCGTACGGCCTCCTCGTCGCCGCGGAACAGCACCCGCGCCCAGGCCCGCAGGAAGATCGCGATGGGCTGGTCCGGGACGGTCCCGTAGGCGCGGATGAAGCTGCGCAGAGCGTGCGCGGTGAGCGGCTCCATGTCCTCGACCGGGCTCGTCGACAGCGGGGTCAGCCGCAGGCCCAGCTTCTGGTCCCCGACCGCCACCCGGACCTCACCGAAGTCCTCGTCCTGGGGCCGCCGTTCCCACAGCCGGGTGGTGCCCGCCATCGACCAGAGCGCCGAGGGCGGCGGGTGCCGCCAGGCGAGGGCGAGTTGCTGCTCGGCGACGGTGGCCCGCACCTTGCGCCGGGTCTGGGTGAGATAGCGCAGGTAGTCGCGGCGCTCGCCCTTCAGGCGCTGCTTGCGCTCGCTGTTCTTCCGCATGGTCTGGCCGAGGATCATCACCGCCGACGACAGCACCATCAGGCCCAGCGCCAGATAGAGGAAGCTGCTGTTGGAGCCCGTGCTGCCGGGCCGCATGAACATCAGCATCATCGACACCGACATCAGCGCCATCGGCAGATAGGTCCAGATCGCCGAGCTGTCCGGCACCACCTCGGGCAGGGTCGGCGGCTCCTGGAGGCTCAGCTCGCCCTCGGGCATGTCGGGGCCACGGCGGCGGGCCGGCCGGCGGAACAGGACCACGCTCAACGGACGGTCTCCTCGGGGGTGGAGGGCGGGTGGGCCGGGCGGGCCGACCGGTGAACCCGGTGCGCCGGGTGGGGGCCGGCACAGCTAATGTGCGTCATCCCGGAAGGGGGCCGCGCCACCCGCAAGCCGAATTGCCCTTTCGGACAAGGCTGGTTGACAGGCCGGGCAGTGCGCGGTTCTGATCGAGGCAGCGGAAGCACGCAAAGCAGTCATTCGAGTTGAACTCGTACGAAATCATCCGTGGAAGCCGGGGTGCCCGGGGGACGCGTGACCCTGCCCCCATGGAGCCTGGAGCCTGCCCGATGCCGGACAACCAGACAACCGGACTCTGCCGTCTGACCGTGCGCGCCCCCGGCAAGAGCATCGACCTCGCGGTCCCCGCCGACGTCCCGGTGGCCGACCTGCTGCCCGCCGTGCTCGGCTTCGGCGGCACCGACCTCGGTGAGGCGGGCATCGACCACGGCGGCTGGGTGCTCCAACGGCTCGGCGGGGCACCGCTGGACGAGGAGCGCACCCTCGACTCGTACGACCTGCGGGACGGCGAGACCGTCTACCTGCGCCCCCGCGTCGACGCACTGCCCGAGGCGCACCTCGACGACCTGGTCGACGGGATCTCCACCACCATGCGGGGCCGCCCGCACAGCTGGACCCCCGAGGTCAGCCGGAACGTACTGCGCGGGGTGGCCCTCGCGCTGCTCGCGCTGGGCCTGCTGGTGATCACCCTGCCCGGCGGGCCCGGGTGGCTGCGGGCACTGTGCGCGGCGGCCGGCGGGCTGCTGCTGCTCGCCGGGGCCGCCTCCGCGAGTCGCGCGGTCGGCGACGCGGGCGCGGGCGCCGCCCTGGGCTGCATGGTCGGCCCCTACCTCGCGGTGGCCGGCTGGCTGCTGCCCGGCGGCTCGCTGACCGGCCCGCACGGCCCCGAGACCCTGGGCTTCCGGCTGCTCGCCGCCTGCGCGGCGGGCGCGGGCGGCGCGATCCTGGCGCTGGCGGCGGTCGGCTCCTTCGCCGCGCTCTTCCTCGCGCTCGCCGTGATCGCCGCGCTGGGTGCACTGGCCGGGGTCCTGATGGCCGTGGCCGGCCTCCCTCCCCACCATGTGGCCGGCATCGTCGCGCTCGTCGCCGTGGTGCTCGGGGCGTTCGTGCCTTCCCTGTCCTTCCGGATGTCGGGCCTGCGGATGCCGCCGCTGCCGACCAACGCGCAGCAGCTCCAGGAGGGCATCGAGCCGCATCCGACGGCGGTCGTGTCGGCTCGGGCGGTGCTGGCGGACGGATGGATGAGCGCGCTGTACGGGGCAGTCGGCATGACGTGTGTCGTCTGCCTGGTGCTGCTGGCCCGGCAGGACGGGCTCGCGGAGATCGTGATGGTCGTCATGCTCTCGCTGCTGCTGGTGCTGCACGGGCAGGGGCTGGGGAACGTGTGGCAGCGGCTGTTCCTCGTCGTGCCGGGGGTCGCGGGGGTGCTGCTGCTGGTCTTCTCCCAGGCGGCCGGCGCGTCGGCGGCGGGGCGGCTGCTGGCCGCGTTCGCACTGCTCGCGGCGACGGCGGCGGCGGCGATCACGTCGTGGACGGTACCGGGGAAGCGGCTGGTGCCGTACTGGGGGCGGGCGGGGGAGATTCTGCACTCGGCGGCGGCGATCTGTCTGCTGCCGGTGGCGTTGTGGGTGCTGGGGGTGTACGGGGCCCTGCGGGGGCTGAGCGCGTGAGGGGCCCGTGGGGGGGGTGGAGGCAAGCCCCCGGACCCCCTGCCCCCCCCTGACCCCCTGACCCCCTGTGCCCTCGAACTCCCCCGGAGGGGGGACCCCAGCAGGCTGACATACGGACGGAGTCCCCTTCGTGCAGACCAAACGTGACCAGGTCATGGCCCACATGTTCGTCATGGGCCGGCTCACCTCCGCCATGCTGCGGGCCGATCCGGACGCCCCGGAGAGCCCTCAGGGGCGGACCAACCGGGGGGTCGTGATCGGGATCGTGGTCGCCGTGCTGTTCTGTGCGGGCTCGTACGTGTTCGGGCTGCTGAAGCCCGGTACCAGCGACTCCTGGCGGGCCCAGGGGACGCTGGTGGTCGGCAAGGGCACCGGGGCTCGGTACCTGTACCTCGACGGGCTGCTCCGGCCCGTACGCAACTACGCCTCCGCGCGGCTGCTGGTGGGCGCCGAGCTGAAGACCGTGAACGTCGGTGAGGCCTCGCTGGCCGGCACCCCACGCGGGACACCGGTCGGCACGCCCGGCGCGCCGGACGTGCTGCCGAGCGTGGCGGCCCTGGACGGCGCCCCCTGGCAGGTCTGCTCGGGCTCCCCCACCGGGGGCACCGCCGCCACGCTCGGGGTGGCGCGGCAGGTCGCCGGCAGCGGGCTCGGGGAGCGGCAGGGGCTGCTGGTGACCGGGCCCGACGACGAGACGTACCTGGTGTGGCAGGGCAGCCGGTTCCGGCTGGACCGGAAGGGCAATGTCCGCGAGGCGCTCGGTTACGGCTCGCACCAGCCGTTCGCCGTGTCGGCCGGGTTCCTCAACGCCCTGTCGGCCGGACCCGACCTGACCCCGCCCGTCGTGGCGGGGCGGGGCGGCCCCGGGCCCGAACTGGGCGGCCGTCCGACGCGGGTCGGCGAGGTCTTCACCGTCGCCGCGCCCGGCGCCACCGAGCGGTACTACCTGCTGAGCCGGACGGGCCTGACGCCGCTCACCGCGACCGGCGCCGCGCTGGTGCTGAGCGATCCGGAGACCGTGGCGAAGGTGTACGAGGGCCGTACGGCCAGTGCCGTACCCCTTGAATCGACCGCGCTGGCCGGGCACTTGGCACCGGCGGAGGGGGCCGCCGACTGGGGTGCGCTGCCTGCCGTGCCGCCGGAGCCGGTGAGGCTGACGGCGGGCCGCACCGCGTGTGCCGCCGTGGAGTCCGGGCCGGCCGGGACGCGGGTGAGCGTCGCCCTCGTCGCGGCGGACGCGCTCGGCCCCACGGCCCAGGCCCCCGCCGAGTTCTTCACGCCGGCGTGCGTCCCGGTCGAGCGGATCACGGTGGAGCCGGGGGGCGGGGCGCTGGTGCACGCGCTGGGGGCGGACGGGGCGGACATCGGCGCCACGCTGTACTTGGTGACCGACACGGGGATGAAGTACCGGGTGCCGACGGACGCGGCTCTCACGGCGCTCGGCTACACCGCCGCGCAGGCGCAGGGGTTGCCGTCGTCACTGCTGGCGATGGTGCCGACGGGGCCGGACCTCAGCGCGGAGGGGGCGGCGCGGGGGCGGGCGGTGACGACGGCGCCGGCGTGCGGGGGCGGGGTCTGAGCGGTCGCCACGGCCCCTGATGAAGGGGAGGGGGTGCGTCCGCACCCCCTCCCCTTACCGAGCAGGGTCTACCAGACGTAGAGGGCCCACGCGCCGTCCTTGGTCTCGACACATTTGAAGCCCGTGATCTTCCCCTGCTGAGCCCAGGTGTTGCCCAAGGTCTGACAGGCGACGGCGCTGCTGGTGAGGCGGGGCTTGGCGGTGGCGGCGGCGGCCGAACCGGCTCCCAGCGCCAGAGACGAAGCGGCGATGGCGCCTACAGCGGAAACAGCCAGAACACGACGTATGTTCTTCATTTCTTCTCCCCATTGGGTAGGACAGCGGGCGGTTCGACGCCACCGCGAAGCCGTGAGGATCACGACACCACTGTCGTGCTGTGCTGACGGCGACCATCGCAGAACGGCCGCTTCGATATCGCCTCGTTCCGCGCCCGGGCTTCACCCTTGCCCGCCTGGACAGCAATGACGACCTGATGGGGAAAGCAGGTTTTACCCAATACATCGACATGGCCGTCATATCGCCCCCTGGTGCACGCAGGTGCAGACGTGCTCGCCCGCACGGGCAAGCCTGCGCCCCCGCTCTGGCAGCCGCCACCACGCGGCTCCTAGCGTCGGACGTACATCTGGACCGGCCGAGCCCTACCGCCCGTGTCCGGAAACCACCGCACCCCGGACCCCGCGTCCGGCGGCGACGACATCCGGAGGAACAGCCTGTGGCAAAGCTGAACAGGTCAGAGGTCAGCGCCACCCAGAACGGCATCCAGTCCCTGGAGATGGCGTTCACCAGTGTGCAGACCCGGCGGCAGGACCTGGAGAACACCAAGTCCAACCTCGCCAAGAGCCACCAGGGCTCGGACGGCCAGGAGTACCAGAAGCTGCTCGATCTCTGGGACGAGCAAGCCGAGGTGATCTCCCGGAACCTGCGCGACATGATCAACGCCCTGAACGAGACGCTCAAGGAGCAGGGCATCGCCCAGGGCTCGGCGAACGACTCCATCAACCAGGCGTACAGCAAGTCGCAGTCGGTCTTCGACGCACTCAGCGGCTGACCCGGCCCGCAGCCTCCCCACCGCGCGAGACGATCGAGACGAAGCAGAGGTAGCAGATGTCCAACTTCACCGACGGATACATCTACGTCGACTACGCCAACATGAACAACGCGGCCGAGGACATGGTCCAGCAGACGCGGGCCATCTCCCAGATCCTCACCGACCTGGACTCGGAGCTGACAGCGCTCAAGGAAAGCTGGGAGGGCGACGACCGGTCGGTCTACGACGAGAAGCAGGCCTCCTGGAACGCGGCTGTCGCCAAGATGGGGCAGCTGCTCCAGAGCCACTCCGACCTGCTCCTCAACGTGTCGGACAACTACCAGCAGACCGAGCGGTCGCTGACCCAGTTCTGGGACGGCGTCCGCATCGGGCGCTGACGCCCGGGCGGGTGCGTGCGTGCGTGTGTACGACGGGGCGGGCGGCTGTCCGTACGGCGACCGAGGAGTCCGTACGGGCCGTCGCCCGTGTATGTGCGGTGGGCGGCGGCTGTGCGGGCCGCCGGGTGGACAGGTGACGGGCGGCGGGCTACGGCCGAAGGTCGGGCCGATGACGGAGACGAGGGCGTAGGACATGGCGGATTCCGGTAAACCCCCGCTGAAGCTCGACAAGGAAGCGGTCAAGCAGTTCCTGACCGAGGAGATCCGCCCCTTCAAGGAGTCGGTGAAGAAGGTCCTCAAGGAGCCGAACGAGGACGGCGTCCTGCCCCTGCCCTGGCACAAGGCCCAGTCGACGCACGACACGACCTCCACGATCGCCGGCGCCAAGATGCCCTTCGCCATCGGCGGCATGGAAGGGGACGCGAGCGTACTGCTCAGCTCCAGCCACCTCATCGGCTCGGTGACCGAGATGATCGGCCAGGTCGAGGAGATCCTCAAGCTCCAGATCCGGCTCTTCGCCGACATCGAGGACGGTCTGGAGGACACCGTCCACTCGCTGCTCAAGACGCAGGGCAGCAACCTCGGTTCCATCAACGGCGAGAAGCAGGCGGACGCCTTCATCGACGTCGACGACGACCTGTCCACCATGAACGGTGGGGCTGACGAGCAATGACGTTCAACATCATCCACGACGAGTACATCCGTCAGCTCACCGACACCGACGACTGGTGGCACCGGGCGGTGGAGCTGCTCACCGGTATCGCCGGGCTCCCGAAGCGCACCACCCTCTTCGAGCAGTGGATCGGCAACCACGGCATTCCGCTGATGCTCGTCGAGCTGACCAAGCAGAAGAGCGTCACTTACGTCGACTACGACGACCTCGAATGGCGCAGCGAGAACGTGGGCGCCAACATCTCGAAGACCGACTTCGTCATCCCCTTCTACACCAGGGGCGGGGACGACGGGGAGGGGTCGGAGGTCGCGTTCTACAAGGCCCGGATCACCCTGCTGATCAGCAGCACCTCGGACCCGGCGGACGGCGGCGTCAGGACCGGCGTCGAGGTCAAGAGCAAGTACAAGGAACGCCTGGGTCTGAAGGACGACGACCTGATCTGGGACAACAAGAACTTCGTGAAGTACTCCTATGCCGGCGGGCTGGCGCTGAAGACCGCGCTCAACTACGACGACGGCGACGAGGCCACCAACAACGGCACGTACGGCTTCTACTGGGACGGCGCCGAAGTGCCGGCCGACGCGTCGGTCGTGCTGCGCACCTTCGACGGGGTGGCCGACTCCTTCGACCGGCTGGCCCGCTTCTTCAAACGGTCCGCCGACGAGACCGAGCGATGGAAGCAGTGGATCGGCACGGGGGACTACAACGCCTGGCAGGGCACGGCCGCGGGCGTCTTCCAGGACCTCATCCACAAGGTCGCCAGGGTGTACGAGGGGTACGCCGAGGACACCGTGCGCCATGCGGGCGGCTCGATCCAGGGCCAGAAGATCCGCGAGGCGCGCAAGGCGCTGCACCAGGGGATGGACGACCTCTACTGGGCCTGGGACTACTGGCAGCGCAACTACAGCAATCCACTGCGCTGGCTGATGGACCGGCTGCTGGAGCTCGCGGACTGGGTGTGGGACCACAACATCATGAAGATCAATTACACGTACAGCACGACGACCGACAGCAACGGGAACTCGACGACCACGAGGGACTACTACACCGAAGGCAACTTCTCCCAGAACGCCAAACTGGACTTCGGCGCGCAGGACTTCGGCCGGCTGGACAGTCTCGACACCTGGAAGAAGATCGGCGATCTCGCCGTGCAGCTCTGGCAGGCGGGCGTCACCGAGCATCTCAGCGTCCCCGCCAAGGACATCCTGACGTCGGTGCACAACGCGTGGAGTCCGCAGACCTTCGACATCGGTGAGATCCGCACGCGTACCACCGGCGACACGTTGAAGGCGGACTGGCAGGAGGACCAGGCCAAGAAGGACCAGGCGGAGGCGGACGCGAAGGCGGCCAAGGCCGATGCGGACGCCAAGGCGGCGGCGGCCGCGGCGGCGGAACAGTACAAGGAGGACAAGGAAGCGGCCGAGGCGGCGGCGGCCGCGGCGGCGGAACAGTACAAGAAGGACAAGGAAGCCGCCGAGAAGGCGGCGCGCGAGGCCGAGGAGTGGTACCAGCGGGACAAGGAAGCGGCCGAGGCGGCGGCGAAGGCGGCAGCCGAGAAGTACGAGCGGGAGAAGGCCGAGGCGGAGGCGGAGGCAGCTGCCAAGGAGGCCGAGGCCGAGGCCAAGTACGAGCGGGAGAAGGCCGAGCAGGAGGCCGAGCAGGCCCGCCAGGAGGCCGAGGCCGAAGCCCGTTACCAGCAGGAGAAGGCCGACCAGGAGGCCGCCGAGGCCGAGGCGGAGGAGCAGTACAAGCGGGAGCAGGCCGAGCAGGACGCCGAGCAGGCCGAGCAGGAGGCGGCGGCCGAGGCCCGCTACCAGCAGGAGAAGGCCGACCAGGAGGCCGCCGAGGCCGAGGCCGAGGAGCAGTACAAGCGGGAGCAGGCCGAGCAGGACGCCGAGCAGGCCGAGCAGGAGGCCAAGCAGGACGAGGCCGCCGCTCAGCAGGAGGCGTACCAGCAGCAGCAGATGGTCATCCAGCAGCAGCAGATGCGGCAGCAGCGGGAGGACGAGGAGCGGGCCCGTAAGGAGGCGGCGGCCCAGCAGGCGGAGGAGGAAGCGAGGTACGAGCAGGAGAAGGCCGAGCAGGAGGCCGAACAGGCCCGCCAGGAAGCCGAGCAGAAGGCCGAGGAGGCCGAGCAGGAGGCCAAGCAGGAGCAGGAGCAGGCCGAACAGAAGGCCGAACAGGCCCGCCAGGAAGCCAAGCAGGACGCCCAGCAGGCCGAGCAGGAGGCCAAGCAGGAGGCCCGGTACCAGGAGGAGAAGGCCGAGCAGCAGGCGCTGCAGGAGGAGCAGAAGGCCGAACAGGCCCGGCAGGAGGCCGCGCAGCAGGCCGAGCAGGCCCGCCAGGAGGCCCGGCAGGACGCCAAGGAGGCCGAGGCCCAGGCCCGGTACGACCAGCAGCAGGCCGAGGAGAAAGCCGAGCAGCAGGCCGAACAGGCCCGCCAGGAAGCCCGGCAGGACGCCGCGACACAGCAGGCCGAGGAGCGGTACCAGCAGGAGAAGGCCGAGCAGCGGGCCGCGGAGGCCGAGCAACAGGCCAGGTACGACCAGGAGAAGGCCGAGCAGACCGCCGAGCAGGCCCGCCAGGAGGCCAGGCAGGACACGATCCGCACCGAGGCGGAAGCCCGGGAGGACGAGTACCGGCAGCAGCAGCTCCAGGCGCAGGAGAACTACCAGAGCAGCTACGAGAGCTCGCTCAACGACCCGGCCAACAGCCTGGTCAACGGCCCGGTCAACGGCAGCGGTTCGCTGACCAACCCGGACGGCAGCACCTCGTACGTCGACAGCCAGGGCCGGGTGATCACCGACTTCTCCGACGGTACGAAGACCATCGTCGACCCCGACCTGCAGACCTCCACCGTCATCCGCCCCGACGGCCAGTCCACGACCGGCCCCCTCAACGCGGACGAGGTGCTGAACAACCCGGACGGCAGCCGCACCTACGTCGACTCGCAGGGCCAGGTCGTGACGGCCTATCCGGACGGCAGCAAGGCGACCGTCGACCCGGACAGCGGCGTCACGACCGTCACCGAGCCGAACGGCAACTCGACCACCGGGTATCTCAACAACGGCGGCTCCGGCTACCAGTACCAGGACACCACCACCCAACTTCCGTCGTACGAGGAGGAGTTGTACGACAACGCCGCCTACGGCGACTCGGCCTCCGACTACCTGGCCGGCAACTCCGCCGCCACCGCCGCCCAGCAGCAGCAGTCCCAGACGCCGATGGGCGGCATGCCGTTGAACGGCCAGATGAGCCCCCGGGGCGGCTCAGGAGGTGGCGGCGAGGGCAGCGGCGAACGCGTCCGCAACGTCATCGACAGCGACGGGGCGATCAGCAACCGCTCCCGGTCCTCCGCCTCCCGGAGCACCAACGGCGGCTTCGACGAGCGCGAGGCGACGGTGTCCACCGCCGGCGGCACCCCCTTCATGCCCCCGATGGGCGGCGCCGGCTCCGGCGGCCCCGGCCAGACGCAGACCGAGAGCGGCGACCGCGTGCGCGACGCCTGGGTGCAGGAGGACGAGGACGTGTGGGGCACGGACGAGGGCGGCGCGCCCGCCGTGATCGGCCGGTGAGCCGGCGAGCCGGTGAGGGCGGCCCCGAGGAACAGCGACGACCGATGAGCGTGAACGTGGACCAGAGGAGCGACGACCGGTGAACGAGGGAATCAACCAGCAGGTGGCGGACGCCATGGCGCATCTGGAGGCCACCCAGGCCGCCATGGCCAAGGCCGAGGCCGGGCTGCGCGCTGCCACCGCGACGGCCCGCTCCCGGGACCGCGCCGTGGAGGCCACCGTCGGGGCGCAGGGGCAGCTGACGGGTCTGAAGTTCCTCGACAGCAAGTACCAGGGCATGACGGCCACCCAGTTGGCCGCCTCGGTCATGGAGGCCGCCCAGCAGGCCCGTACGAAGGTCACCCGCCAGGTGATGGACACCTTCGCCCCGCTGATGGGGGCCAATCCGGCGATCCCCGGCGGCAAGCCCCTGGCGGTCGACTGGGAGGGCCTCTTCGGGGCGGACGCGGTGGGCGGTGACAGCCGGGGCAGTGGTGCCCGCTCGGCCGGTGACCGGCTGCGCGACGAGATCCACGAGGACGACGACCAGGACGACCGGACCGGAAGGAGCAGGGCATGAGGAACATCCAGCACGGCCGGTTCATCGCGAACCCCCCCAGGCTGGCGCGGTGTGTCGATGAGATGGAGGGCCTGAGCGAGGAGGTGCAAGGCATGTTCAGGGAGTTCCAGAACGGCGTGTCGGCCTTCACGCCATGGGCCGGTGACGGCACGGAGCGGACCTCGCAGCAGTTCCAGCTGGGCTGGCGGCAGCAGAACGAGAGCGTCGACGAGATCGGCCTCCCGCTGCAGCAGTCGGTCGTCGGCCTGACATCCGCGACCCGCGCCAACCTGCGGACCATCGAGAGCACCCAGGAGTCCGCCCACGACCAGGTCCGCGACCACCGCTCCCGGACCGAGGCCCTGATGGACGACGACTCCGACTCCGGCTACGGCTCCGACTCGCGGCACTGAGCAGCGGACACGGCTGTCGGACATGGAGGAGATCAACTTTCCGCACGAGGTGGCGGAACTCCTGAAGTACGTGCTGGGCATCACGCCCATCACCGCCAGGGAGAACCTCGCGTACGACAGCCGTGTCGTCTACTCCGACCTTGCCAAGCGGCTCCGCGCCTTCCGGGACAGGATCAACCTGCATGTGCAGGAGGCCGCCCAGGCCCTCCCCCCGGACGTGGCCGACCCGTACGTCGAGGGGCTCTCGCTGCTCACCGGCAACAACGGGACGGGCGTCGACTACCTGGAGATGCTCGCCCAGTTCCTCGACGACGCCGCCGACGGCCAGGTCGACATCTCCCGCAACATCCAGCAGGCCAAGTGGGAGATCATCGCCGAGTGCATCATGTTCATCTCGGAGATGGCGCTGCTGGCGGCGCTGGCCTTCTTCACCGGCGGGACGTCGCTGACCCAGGCCTGGATCCTGCGGGCGCGGACCACCCTGTCGATCCTCATCATCATCGACCGGCTGTCCCGGATCACCCACCTCGGGCCCAGCCTCACCGAGGGCATCCAGGAAGCCTTCATGACCCTCGTGGTCAACCTCATGCAGGTATGGCTCAACACGGGCGACCGCCAGGTCACCGGCGTCAACGTGATGAACGTCGTCAAGTCGTTCGTGTTCGGCGTCATCGCGGGCGGCGTCATCAGCGTGTTCGGGTCGCTGGGTAACTTCTTCAAGAACGTCGGCGCCAAGTTCTTCAAGGGCGACCTGCCGCGCGACCTCGGCAAGTTCGACGTGGACCTCCCCACTCCGGGCGGCCACTCGAACGGCAACTTCAACATCAGGAACGCGCCCGGCTGGGCGGTCGACGTGGGCATCAGCGGCGCGGCCGAGGGCCTTGGCGAGGGGGTCGCCGAGACGCTCTTCAACGGCATCTTCATGAACCAGTGGACCTTCAGCTGGGGCACGGTGCTGTACGGCACGACCAGCGGGATCATCGGCGCAGTGGTGGGCGGGGGCCTCGCCGCCGGGGCGCTGGCGCTGCGGGCCAAGTTCTTCCCGCCGAAGATCCCGCCGGGCGGGGTGAACGACGCGAACACGTTCCGCAACAACATGGACAGCGGCTGGAGCGGCGACCGTGACGGGACGGGCGCGAACCGCCCCGTTTCCGGCTCCGGTTCCGGCACCGGCTCGGTACCGCTGACCGACGGGGGGCCCGCCTCCGGGAACTTCACGGGGGGCCTGGACACCACCCCGCCGGTGCAGACGCCACTGCCGACCCCGCCGGTGTCCACGCCGCCGGTGACCACCCCGCCGGTCATCGTGCCTACGAGCAGCGGCAGTTCGGCGCACAGCGGGTCCACGGGTCGTATCGACGGCACCGACAGCACCGGCCGTTCGAGCGGATCGGGCACGTCCTCCGTCCTCCCGGACGGGACCTCGTCGTCCGGCTTCGGCAGCTCCCTCCCGCTCCAGTCCGCCGGCGGGTTGCCCGCCTCGGCCCTGAACACCATTGGCGCCTCCCGTGCGGTCCTGTCCTCCGGGATCTCGCCGTACCGCTCGGAGAGCTCGTTCGTCGAGGCGTACGAGGACGAGTCGAGCGGTGGGTACAACAACACCTCTGGCACGCCCCTGGCCGACACCCCGGCCGTCACACCCACCACCACCCCTGCCGACCTCCCGGCCGTCACCCCCGCCACCGTCCCGAGCAGCATCCCCACCAGCGGCCAGACCCCCACCGGGTGGGACAGCGTCCGCAACCAGACCGACCCGGCACAACGCGACGCCGGGCAGGACGAGTTCGACACCGAGGAGACCCCGGCGGACCTCCCCGCCGTCACCCCGGGCACCACGCCCGCCACCACCCCGGCCACCACCCCGCACAGCCCCGCCACCGGCCAGAACCCCGCCGGTTGGGAGGGCAACCGCAGCCAGACCGACCCGACGCAGCGCGACAACGAGCAGGACCGGGCCGACGGCGAGACCGAGCCCGGGGCCGAGTCCGACGTCGAGAACACCTTTGCCGACGCCCCGACCACCGCACCCGCCGTCACACCCCCCGTCACCCCGGCCACCCTCCCGAGCAGCTCCGCCACCGCCGGCCACCACCCGCCCGGCTGGGACAGTGCCCGCGCCCAGGCCGACACGGTGCGGCGCGACCACACCTGGCAGCAGCAGCCCGACACCGAACCCGACCCCGCCGACACCCCGGCGGACATCCCCTCGGCGGTGGCGCCGGAGCAGCACGGCTCCGCCTCGTTCGAGGTGCGGCGCTTCGTCTTCGAGGGCCGACCGGTCACGGACCTGACCATCGAGGTGGCGTTCACCTCCGGCGGCACCGGGACCACCGACGGCACCCTGACCGACGCCGAACGGGAAACGGCCTGGTCGGAGCTGGTCGACGGCGTGGACGCGCTGTTCCACACCCCCGCGATCCAGCTGCCCGACGGCGACCTGCTGCACATCACCCTCGTACCGGCCACCGCCGCCCCGTACGTCACCCTGGACCTCGCCGCGACGCCCGCCGAGCCAGCCCGCCAGCTCGCCCAGCGCGTCGGGCTGGACCCCCGCAGCCCGGCGGCCGTCGCCGGGGCGATCGGCCCCCTCCCGGCGCTCGCCCTCGCCCCGGCCCAGGCACCCGAACCGGGCCCCGCGCGGCCCACTCCCACCGCGTCGGGGCCCCTGCCCACGACCCGGGTACCGGCACCTGCGGATGCGGGGGGCGGGGCGCCTGCGGCGGGCCTGCACCCCACCCCGCCCCTTCCCGAAGTGACCTATGCGGCTCCGCCGCGTGACGGGGAGACCCCGGACCCCGGACGCCCTACGGGCGTGCCCTCAAACGCCGGGCAGGCTGAAGAACCAGCCTCGCCGGCGTTTGAGCCACGCGGCACCGCCGACCGCCCGGCCACCGGCATCGGCCCGTTGGACGCTGCCGGGCTGCTGGCCCTGGCCAAGCAGCTGGTCGCCACCGCGCGTGCGGAGGGCCCGGCCGCGCCGGACTGCCTGCCGCTGCTGCGCTCGCTCCGCAACGCCCTCTTCCCCGGGGGCGTACGCCCGGCCCGCAGCCTGGACGAGTCCGACCTCCGCCAGGACCCCTCCGAAGCCGGCCTCGTCCCCGGCCCCGGGTGGCAGCAGGCCGGCCACTGGGACCGCGTGCTCGACGTTCTACGCGCGCAGGGCCCCGGCACGGTCGCGCTGATCCTCGCCCGCCGCCCCGGCGACCAGCAAGGACACGCCTGGGCCGCCTACCGGCCACTCAGCGCCGACCACCAGGGCAGCGCCGAACCCGTCTGGATCGAACTCCAGGCACCCGACGGAGAACAGCTCACCACCCCACCCGATCTCTCGGCAGCCGACGCCCGGATCGTGATCCTCGACGCCACCGGCCAGGTCGTCACCGACCCGCTCCCGCCCTTCACCCCGTCCACCTCCACCGCCCACAGCATCCTCGACCTCAACCCCTCCACCCACCGCGACTACGGCACCCTCGGCACCTCGCCGGACCCGAACAACCTGAGCCGCATCCTGGCCGGGGCCACCCCCACCGTGGACTCGGACTCGGACCTGGAGTCGGGCTCGGACTCGGAGTCGGACGCCGAGAACTCGGACGCCGAAGACTCGAACAGCGACCTCGACGCCGACGTCCGCACGGTCCTGGACCGGCTCTGGTCCCAGGACCCGGAGCACGGCCAAGGCCCCCTGGACGAAGACACCGTGGCCCGGCAGGTGCTCCACCTGCCCGCCGACGCCCCGGTCGACGACGCCGTACGGGCCGAACTGACCGCCCTCGTACGGGACGCCGTCGCCGAGAAGCGCGCCCGCAACCTCGCCGCGCTGGGCGCCCACCACGTCCGTACCACCGGAGCCCCCACCACCGGGCGGCCGATCTTCCTCAACGGGACCGAGGAACCCGGCCGCAACTGGACCTCGCTGCCCACCCTCGACCTCGACACCACACAGGTGGTCGACCCGCCGGGAGGACCGACCACCCCGCCGACCAAGGCTCCGTGGAACGGAACCCCCCTGACCCTGGCGGCGTCCACCGGCGGCCCGAACAGTGTGAACGTGCCCTGGCCCAGCGGCGAGCCCCGCCCGATGAGCATGGCGGAGGTCACCGAATACCTCCGCGTGGAACTCGAAGGCCTCCCCGACAGCACGGAGATCCTGCTCGCCTGGCCCAACTCCGGCGACGGCGGACTCCACCCCGTACGCCTGATGGCACACCAACTCGGCAAGACCCTCTGGGTGAACACCGGCCCCCTGGCGCCACGCCCCGCACCGACCGGCACGGGCACCACAGCCGGGTACACCGAACGCCGCATCCTGACCGGGTTCGGCGAGCCCGGAAACCCCATCGGCGACTGGTTCCCCGTCCACCCCGACGAACTGCTCGACTCCGACTCCGAATCCGATGCCGACTCCGACGCCGACTCCGACGAACTGCTCGGCTCCGACTCCGAATCCGACCCGGACGACGTACCCGAGCCGTGGGAAGCCAGGTGGGCAACCCGGACCATCGTCTCCACCGACCACAAGCGCGGCGGCCGGACGTCCTTCCCACCGGACGAGCCCGGCCTGGAGAACAGGTACAGCCACTACCGCCATCTGCAGGACTTCAAGGGGACGTTCCACGTCAACCCCGTGACCGACCGCGTCGTCGGCCGGCTGAGCCCCCCGTCGAAGGCGAGGTACTTCTACGACGGTCACGGCAGCCCCGAGGGCATGGACGTGGTGCTGGACGACGGCAGCGTCATCACCGTGCCCGCGAAGAGCTTTGCCGGGGCCCTGTCCCGGCGGCCCAGCGTGCGAGAACTCACCAGGGAGAGCGAAGAACGAGTCGGCCGGGGCGAAACGCCGCTGGAGATGTTCATCGGGCCCTGCTACTCCGACGCCGCCTCGGACCTGCCCCAGGAGGTGTCCGGGGACGCCGCTCCCGAGCCGTTCGTCCTCGACCGGCTGGAGACCGTCTCCCCGACCCAGCACGCGGCGAACCGGACCCGCCTGATCATGGACTCCGTCGGCAACCGGCCCACCACGACCGTGCAGATCGGCGACGACTACCTGCACGGCCTGCTGACCGATGTGCGGGGCCGGCCGGGGCGGCGGGAGAAGCGCTGGCCCGAGCCGAAGACCGCCGAACTCGCCGACCGGGCCCGGACCGCCGGTCTGCACACCGACCCCGGCAAGGTCTCCCGTGAGAACCGGGACGCCGCGCTGCGCCTGGTCCGGGCGCTGCGCGAGGTCTTCGGACAGGACATCGACACCCACGCCGGATATCCGACCCTGTTGGCCGAGATCGGTGCCCTGGAACTGCTGCGGCGCGCGGACCTCGGCCTGTCCCGGGTCGCCCCGCACTTCACCATGGAGCTGCTGGAACGGGTCGTGCGCGCCGACCACCAGGTCCGGACGGGTTCCGCGCCGTCCGCCCTGACGACGGAGGACTTCAGGCACGCCCTGACGCGTGCCCTCGCCACCCGGCAGCAGGCAGCAGCGGACGCGGCGGCAGCGGCGGCGGCGGGACTCGCTCCCCCACCGGCTCCGGTGCTCTCCACCTTCGCGCCCATGCCCCTGGTCATGCAGGTCGCGCGGCAGCTCGGCAGCCCCAGCAACCGCCGTGTCCTGTCGGTGCTGAGCATGGATCCGAGCGGTGCCCCCGCGCTGTCGAGCACCCAGCGCTCAAAGTACTTCTGGACCCAGGTCCGGACCGAGGAGGTGTACGAACGCCAGCCGGACGTGCCCGCCTTCGAGGCCCGCGTCCTGCACCTCGCACAACCCGACCCGTCCGCATCCGCCCGCGCACGCTGGGCGGTGGCCAAGGCCCTGGCCGCCGGCCGTGACCCGTACGACATCGACGCGCTCGCCGCCGCCCAGCTGGAGTTCGAGGGCCTGCTCGAGGACAGCACCCTGATCACCGGCGAGGGCACGGCGGGCGGCCGGGACCACGCCGGGCCGCCGGACCAGGCCCGCGAGGTCGACCTGGACCAGTGGCTGGTGCCGTCCACCACCCCCGGATCCCCCGCGCCCACCCTCATGGACACGCCGTGGGGGTCGGCGCTGCTGGCCACCGCGGAGGCCCTGGGCAACGGGCGGCTGCGGATCCGGCAGCCGGGCGGGCCCTGGTACGGGGTGTCCGAGGAGGAGTACGTCGAACTGCTGGCCCGCGACCCCGAGATCTACGGCGAGGGGCTGGACGTTCCCCTGGTGCTGGGGATCTCGGAGGTCGGCACGCTCAACCCCGCGCTGCCGGGGAAGGTGCTGCGCGGGCTGGGCCGCGAGATCTGGTTCACCAGAGGCCCGTTCGGCCTGACTCACGACGGACCGGACGCCCCGTTCCGGATCGACACCACCCCGGAGACCGCCGAAGCCTGGCATCAGCTGGACCCGAAGACCGGGTCGGACCACCCGGTCAGGACTGTCACTCCCCCCGGCACGGCGGCCCCATCCGGCGCACCCGGCCCGTCCGGCCCGAACACCCTGTCCCGGATCCTGGCCGGGGCGACACCCGCCGAGTCCACCACGACCGCCCCCGCACCGCCCAGGGCGACCCTGGCCCTGCCCGCCCCGCTCGGCACCGCACCGCCCACGCCCGCACCCGGTCTGCCCGGCCCCATGACGCCCGCACCGGCACGGGGCTCCCGGCGCCGGAGCGCACGCCCGGCACCGGTCCTGGCCCCGGCACCGGTCTCCGACCCCGTACGGGATCTGCTGGCCTATCTCTGGTCCCTGGACCCGGCACGCGGCCGAGGCCCCCTGGACCTGGCCGCCGCGGCCCGCCAGGTGCTGCACCTGCCCGCCGACGCCCCGGTCGACAACACCGTACGGGCCGAACTGACCGCCCTCGTACGGGACGCCGTCGCCCAGGGCCGCGCCGGCAACCTCGCCGCGCTGGGCGCCCACCACGTCCGTACCGCCGGAGCCGTCTCCAGCCTGTCGCTCGACAACGGCCACGGGACCGGTGTGAACCTCGGCTCCGCCACCGGCGACCTCGCCACCTACACGGTGGGCAGCAAGCCGCTCGACGGCCGGGCCACCTACTTCCGCGCCCCCTGGACAGACACACCCCTGGTGGCACTGGGCGACCTCGCCGACTCCCGGGGCGTCCAGGTGCCCTGGCCCGGCCGCGGCCGGCAGAACATGCCCTTCGAGGAGGTCGTCGAGTACCTCGTCGCGGAGGCGGAGAAGCTGCCCGCCGACCGGTCGATCGTGCTGGCCTGGCCCGGCTCCGGCGACCTGGCCCTGCAAGCGGCCGAGCTGCTGTCCTGGCGCACGGACCGGGAGGTGTGGTCGTACACCGCCGACCTCGCCCCGACGACCGACCCGGACACCGGCCGGCGCTACCTGACCGGGCTGGAAGGGCCCGGCAGGCCGCTGGGCGACTGGGTGCGCAGCCTGCCGGCCGACTACCGGCCCCCGGCGGCAGCCCCGGCGCCGGCACCGGCCACCCCGGCCGCCGCCGGGCCGACCGCTTCCACCACAACCACCACCGGGCCGGAGAGCCGCCCGAAGAACCGCCCGGCGGACGCGCCGGACAGCATCTCTTCCTTCAGCTCGTCCATGCCGTCCAACCCGAACGACCTGAGCCGGCCCCTGACCTGGGCGACCCCTACCGGGGAGACCGCCGGCACGCGGACGCCGGATGCCGGGAGCCCGGCCCCGGACCTGGCCCCGGCCCTGGACCTGGACTCGGGCTCGGGCTCGGGCTCGGACGCCGGGGACGCGAGCCCCGGCCTCGACGCCGACGTCCGCACCGTCCTGGACCGGCTCTGGTCCCAGGACCCGGTACAGGGTCAGCGCCCCCTGAACCAGGACACCGTGGCCCGCAAGGTCCTGCACCTGCCCGCCGGCACCCCGGTGGACAACGCCGTCCGGGCCGAACTGACCGCCCTGGTACGGGACGCGGCGGAGAAGGGCCTGGACACCAGCTTTCCCGCGCTGGGCGCCCACCACTTCCGTACCGCCGCAGCCAGCCGGCCCCTCAAGCTCAACGGCACCGAGGCACCGGGCCACAACTGGACCTCGCTGCCCGACCTCGACCTCGACGTCACGCGGATAGAGCAGCGGCCGCCGGGACGGCCCGCCACGGTGACGGACGCTCCTTGGAAGGGCGTTCCGCTCACGCTGGCGTCGGACGAGGGCGGACCCGAACATGTCCAGGTGCCGTGGCCCGGCGGCGGCCACCGCACGATGCACATGCTGGAGATCGTCGAATACCTCGCCGTGGAAGCGGAAAGCCTGCCCGTCGGCACGAAGATCCTGCTGGCCTGGCCCGGATCCGGCAATGGCGGACTCCGCATGGCACGCCTGGCCGCACACCGGACCGGCATGACCGTCTGGGTCAACACCGGCCCCGTGACAGCCGACGCCCCACCGGCCGGCAACGGTCAGGGCAATCCCGCGGCCACCACCGGGCCGACCGGCCCCCGCGTCCTGACCAGCGCCGGCGAACCCGGACAGCCCATCGGCGACTGGCTGCCCGTCCACCCCGACGAACTCAACGACCCCGACCCGGCCGACCAGCCCGAGTGGTGGGAAGCCCAGTGGGCGACCCGCGCCATCGTCACCCCCGACCACCAGAACATCGGCACATCGTCCCTCACCCCGAACGAACCCGGCCTGGACAGCAGGTACGAGGATCTGCGCCAACTGCCGTACTACACGGGGATATACCACTGGCACCCCGTGACGGAGCAGTTGGTGTTCGCGTCAAGCTTCCTGCCGGACGCGGACTACTACTTCTACAGCCACAGCACCCCCGGCAGCGTCGATGTGGCGCTGCTCGACGGCAGCTTCGCCGCCGTGTCAGCGGAGAGTTTCGCCAGGGGCCTGTCCCGACGGCACAGCGTGCGCAACCTCACCAAGGCCAGCGAAGAAGCGGTCGCCCAGGGCAAACGCCCGAAGACGCTGTTTTTCGGGCCCTGCTTCGGCGACGCGGCCACGAACCTGCCCAAGGGTGTGGTGTGGGGCGCCGCCGCCCCCGACACGTTCGTCCTCGACCGGTTGGCGACCATCTCCCCCACCAAGCACGTGGCGAACCTGACCCGCATGATCGTCAAGTCCAACGGCACCCGGATCAGCCTCAATGTCACCGACCCCGACACCGGCGGCTACGCCCACGGTATGGCGACCGATGTGCAGGGCCGGCCGGCACAGGTGGAAACCCGCTGGCCGGAGCCGCTACCCCCCGAACTCGCCGAACGCGCCCGGACGGCCGGCCTGCACACCGGGCCCGACCCGGTCCTCGACACCGACCTGGACGCCACGCTGCGCCTGGTGCGGGCGCTGCGCGAAGTCTTCGGCGAGGAGGTGGACACCCTCTCCCACTATCCGACGCTGCTGGCGGCGATCGGCGCCCTGGAGCTGGCGCGGCGGGCGGACCCGGCGCTGTCCACGGCCGTCCCGCACTTCACCATGGGGCTGCTGGAACGGGTCGTACACGCCGACCAGACCTTCCAGCTCAAAACCGCACCGTCCGCCCTGAAGCCGGATGACTACGCGGACACCTTGCTCCGGGTGCTCACTGTCCACCGTTACTCGGCCTCGGCACCGGCCTCGGCCTCGGCCTCGGCACCGGCACCGGCACCGGCACCGGCACCGGCTCTCAAACTCTCCGACGTCGTTGCCCTGCCCCATGTACTGCAGGTCGCACGGCAGTACGGCAACCCCGCCGACGACCAGGTCCGGTCGGTGCTGGGCCTGGATCCCAACACTTCCTCCAAGCCCACGAGCCAGCAACTCTCGGACTACTTCTGGACCCAGGTCCGGACCCAGGATGTGTACGACGCCCAGCCCGACCGGGACGCCTTCGAGGCCCGGATCCTGCACCTCGCGCAGCCCGACCCCCAGCAGTCCGAGGCCGCACGCCTGACGGTGGCCAGGGCCCTGGCCACCGGGTGGAACGCGTCCGACGTCAACGCACTCGCCGCCGCCCACCTTCAGTTCGAGGGCCTGCTCGGGACGGACACCCGGATCACCGGTGTGGGCACGCTGGGTGGCCGCAACCTCGGCGGGCTGGACCTGGCCCGCGAGGTGAACATGGGAAAGTGGCTGGTGCCGTCCACCACCCCCGGGGACCCGACCCCTTCGGTCGTGGACACGCCGTGGCAGGAGGCAACACCGCTGCTGGCCACCGCGGTGGCCCTCGGCAATGGCATGCTGCGGGTAGGCCCGCCCGGCGGACCCATGTACACCATCACCGAGGACGAGTACGTCGAACTGCTGGCCCGTGACCCCGAGATCTACAACAAGCCGCTGCACGTGGGGCTGGTCCTGGGCATATCACAGGTCGGCCTGCTCAACCCGGACCTGCCACCCAAGCTGATGAAGAAGCTGGGCCGGGAAATCGTGTTCACGAAGGGCCCCTTCGCCCTGAAGCGCGACAAGAAGGATGAACCGCCCAAAATTGACACCACGGCGCTCGCGGCCGGCACCTGGGAAATCCTCCAACCCGGAGCGGCACGTGGCTCCGCCATGACCTTCCGGGCCTACAGCTCACCGGGCCCGTCCGGGAATTCGTCCGGCCCGAACACCCTGAGCCGGATCCTGACCGGGGCGACACGGGTCAACCCCATAACGAACGCGCCGGCACCGGCCACGCGGACGCCGCGCACCCCGCCGCCGGCGTCGGCCCCGGCTCCCGCCCCGGCCCCGGCACCCGTCCCCGCGCTGGACGACGACGTGCAGCAGGTGCTGGACCGGCTCTGGTCCCAGGACCCGGTACGCGGCCGGACCCCTCTGAACCAGGACGCCCTGGACGCCGTGGCCCGCCAGGTGCTGCACCTGCCCGCCGACGCCGAGGTGGACAACGCCGTACGGGCCGAACTGACCGCCCTCGTACGGGACGCCGTCGCCGAGAAGCGCGCCGGCAGCCTCGCCGCGCTGGGCGCCCACCACTTCCGTACCGCCGGCGCCGGCGGCCCCACCGTCACGGTCAACGACGACACCGGGCGCGCCGTGAACTGGAGCCTCTTCTCCGGCGACATCGACACCACCCTGGTGGCGGGCAGGAAGCTCGACGGCCAGGTCACCTACACCCGCGCTCCGTGGACGGACACGCCCTTGCTGGTGCTGGGCGATCTCGGTGACGACAGGAGCGTCCAGGTGCCCTGGCCCGGCGGCGGCCGGCGGACCATGCCGCTCGACGAGATCGTCGAGTACCTCGTCGTCGAGGCGGAGAAGCTGCCCGCCGGCCGGAAGATCGCGCTGGCCTGGCCCGGCTCCGGCGACCTGGACCTGAAGGCGGCCGAACTGCTGTCCTGGCGCACGCAACGGACGGTGTTGTCGTACAGCGCCGACCTCGCGCCGAGGACCGATCCGGACACCGGCCACCAGTACCTGACCGGGCA
Organism: Streptomyces sp. NPDC002156; assembly: GCF_053593675.1. Taxonomy (NCBI): domain Bacteria; kingdom Bacillati; phylum Actinomycetota; class Actinomycetes; order Kitasatosporales; family Streptomycetaceae; genus Streptomyces; species Streptomyces sp. NPDC002156. Next base: position 25,618 of record NZ_JBSFDA010000107.1, read on the forward strand.
GGCGCAGCCCGACAACCCGCTGGGCGACTGGGTGCGCAGCCTGCCGACCGACTACCGCGCCCCGGACCCCACCGACCCGCCGTACTGGTGGGAATCCCTGTGGCGCACCCGCGCCGTCGTCGACGCCGACCACCAGCGGAACGGCCGGTCGTCGTTCCACCACACCGAGGAACTGGCCCACAAGCGCGCCGACGACCAGCGCAACCTCCCGAAGGACAGGGAGATATGGCACTACAACCCGGCGACCGGGCTGATCGTGGACGGGCCCGAGTCGGTCCCGAACGCGGACTACGACCTCTTCGCGCACGGCCGTCCGCACAAGGTCGACGTGCCCCTTGTCGGCGGCAGCACCATCACCGTTCCCATGGAGGAGTACGCCAACGCGCTGCGTCGGCGGAACAGCGTGCGCCGGCTCATGGAGAAGAGCCGGGAAGACGTACGCAGGGGCCTGCCGCCCCGCAGGCTGAACTTCGCTCCCTGCTTCGGCGACGCCGTCTCCGACCTGCCCGACGACTGGTTCCAGGACGCCGCGCCCCCGCCGTTCGCCCTCGACCCGCTGGCGGACCTCTCCAACGCGCAGATCCTGGCGAACAAGTCCCGCCTGAGGATTCCCACCGGTGGCGACCGGACAACTGCCACCATCATGTCCGGATGGGGGCCCCTTGTCGTGCTGTACACCGATGTGGAGGGTGGGCCGGGCAGAGTACGGGAGCGCCACCCGGAGCCGACAGCGGCGGAGCTGGACGCCCGGGCCCGGGCGGCGGGGCTGCACCGGGGCACGAAGCCGGTCTCCGACGCCGACCGGGCGGAAGCGCTCCGGCTGGAGTGGGCCCTGCGCGAGGTCTTCGGCGACGACGTGTACCTGCGCCCCCCTTTCCCGGCCCTGCTGGCGTCGATCGGCGCCCTGGAACTGATGCGGCGCGCGGACCCCGTCCTGTCACAGGCCGCCCCGCACTTCACGCTGGACCTGCTGTACCGGGTCACCTCCGCGTACAACACCGCGCCGGGCGCCCCTCCCGGCCCCACGACGCCACAGGACATCGAGGGGGCACTGCACGCGGCGGCGCAGGCCTGGCACTCCAGGGGCACGGCCCTCTCGGCGTTCGTGGACCTGCCGGAGGTGATGGCGGTCGCCGGGCGGACGGGCCCGTCCGGCACGTCGGACGACGACATCCGCAGGGTGCTGGGCCTCGACCCGTCGACCGAGGTGGACAGCATCCACCGGTCCAAGTACTTCTGGGTCCAGGTCGTGACCGAGGAGGTGTACGCCTTCCACGCCGACGGGGCCGACCGGGCCGCCTTCGAGGCCCGGATCCTGCACCCGCAGCCCACCCCCGCACAGGCCGGCCCCGCACAGCCGGATCCGGCGCGGTCCGCCGAGGCCCGGTCGCTGGTGGCCAGGGCCATCGCCACCGGGCACAACGCGGGCAGCGTCGACGCGCTGGCAGCCGCCTCCTTCGAGAACAACGGGTTCCTGGACGACGGCACCCGGATCCCCGCCACGGACCAGGTGGCGGGCGGGCGGAACTTCGCCGGCACGCCGTTCCCCAACGGGATCGACGCCGGCGTGGTCAGGATCTCGGACACCGACATCGACTGGGCACCGTGGCAGACCGAGACGAGCCCCCTCCCGCTGGTCGTCACCGGGGAGGCCCTGGGCAACGGACTGGTGCGGCTGCGCGACCCGAGCGCCCCGAACGGCCCCTCGTTCACGATCCACGAGGACGAACTCGTCCAAGTGCTCACCCGCGACCCCGAAGTGTTCTCCCATGAACTGACGGTGCCGCTGGTCCTGGCGATGGACAAGGTCGGCCTCCTCAACCCGGAGCTGCCCGGCAAGCTGCTGCACAGCCTCGGACGGCCGATTCCCTACACCGACGGCGACGTCACCTGGACCCGCCCGGACGGCCCGGCCGACACCCGTCCGGTGATCATCGACATGACGGCGCCGGGCGCCGGCCCCTGGCACTACCGCAGCCATCACCCGGCCCCTACCCACGCCCCGACGGCTGCCCCGACAAGCGCCCCGTCGACTCCGGTCACGCTGTCCGGCGGCAGCACACCGGGGCGGGCGCGTACGTACGCGCCCCCTTCGGCGGGACTGCCGGCGCCGGCCGGTACGGAGACGCCGGTGCCACCCGCCCGTACGGAGACGACGGAACCGCCGGTGCGGACCGTGCCGCCGCCCGCTGCCGAGACGGCGGAACCGCCGGTGGCGCCGGAACCGCCGGTGCAGCCGGAACCGCCGGTGGCGCCGGTCCGTACCGAGACGGAGCCCCTGCCCGTACCCGTACCCATGCTGACCGTCACTCCCCCGGCGGAGGACGGCGACCCCGCCGCGCCCGCGGCCCGGACCGTGCCCGAAGCCCCCGGCAACCGGATCGACGAGGAGCTGGAGGCCCGCCGCCCGGCCCGGGTGGATCTCGGGATGCTGCCGCCGGGTACGGGGCACGGGCCGAGCGTCTTCAGCGACGGGAGCCGGCTGCCCGGCTACCTGGACGGGCTGCTGCCGCTGCCCGTCGACCTGGAGGACGTGCTGCCGCTGCCCGCCGGAACCGGCACCGGCACCGACGCGGAGGCCCTCACCGACGCCCTCACCGACCTCGGCCCCGACCCCGAACCCGAACAGTTCGTCATCGGCTCGGAGAGCGCCGTCCTGCGCGGCACCGGGCAGACGGCGGACACCATCCTCGCCCGGCTGGACGGGTCCCCGGAGACCCGGCCCACCCAGCAGCCCGTACGGAAGCGCAGACCCCGCCCCGGGGCACCGGCCGGCACGCTGGACGAGCGGCTGCGCCAGGCGCTGAGGTCCGACCCCCGGCCCTTCTTCCAGCGCGAGGGCCACCGCTTCACGTACACCACAGAGTCGGGCCGGGTCCGCATCCTGTACGTCAAGGCCCGCACGTACGCGGACTGGGAGCGGTTCTCGGACGGCGAGAACGCGGCGGGCGCGGCCAACGCGGTCAAGGTCGACAGCGCGCACCGCCTCGTCTCCACCACCGGCACCGCCGAAGTGGTCGCCGAGACGCGGCTGCTCGGCCCCGGCATCCCGCTCGGCCCGCCGTCCTGGCCGGTCGCCCCGTTCGGCCGGGGCACCGGGCGGGTCGGCCGGCACCGGGGTGTCGTCTTCGTGGCCCACGACCAGGTGACGAGCCAGGCCGAGACGCGGCACGCCGACGGCTCCCATCTGCACCTGGACGACGTGTACTTCGACATCCGGGTCGCCGACAACGAGCACGAGATCCCGGCCCGCCCGGGTGTCCTCGGCACCCGTTGGCGGGCCCGGCCCGCGCTGGAGCGACTCGCCGAGTACACCTCCGGGTTCGGGGTGCGCAAGGGTCTCGCGCTGCGCCTGCCGGACAGCCTGACCAGCGAGTGGACCAAGCCCCCGCTGCGGGCCCCCGCCGAGATGCGGCTGGGGCCCGGCTCGGACTACCGCCTCGTCCGTACCGAGGGCTACGCCTCCGTCGAGGACATCCACGCCTGGGCGGTGGACCGGCTCGGCGTCGTGCCGGAATCCACCGCGCACACCGCACTCGACAAGCTCTTCACCCCGGAGTCCATGAAGCGGATGTCGGGGCGGACGAGCAGGTCCATGGTGGTGAGCGAGCCGCTGTACGCCGACGACAGGCACCGCACCCCGCTGGGCGCCTTCACCATCCGGGTCGAGCCCGGCAGGGCCGTACCCGCGAAGGAGAGCGACCGGGCCGCCATCTGGGACATAGGCCAGACGACGATCAAGAACGAGCGCAAGCAGACCAAGGCGTGGTTCAAGGAGGTGGTCTTCGCCCTCGGCCCCTCGATCACCGGCAACCCGCTGGCCTGGCTCGGCGACCTCTTCGGCTGGGAGTCGGCCCGGCTGCGGGCCCAGTTCGGCCCCACCGCCCGTTACGGGCACACCTCGGGGCGCACCACGATGACCGGCGGCTCGGCCGCCGACAAGTCGATGGGCGCCGCGAAGGAGGTGCCCACCGTCGAGTACAAGGTCGAGAAGATCGTCTACGTGCAGAAGACGGGTGACCCCGAGCCGACGCGGTTCGTGACGTGGAGCCTGGACCGGATGACGGTCACCGAGGCCCGGCGGCTGGCCGGCTGGGACGACGGGACCGCCCTGCGCGGGGCGAGCGGCGCGGAGCCGTACGCCCCGGCCTTCCTGACCCAGGACAACCCGCCGACGCTCGGGGGGAGCCGGGTGGAGCAGTTCCTCCACGCGGACGGGCGTTACACCAACCCGGTGGCGGTGGCGGGGACGACGGCGGGGACGACGGCCGAGACCACGGCTGGGACGACGGCCGAGACCACGGCTGGGACGACGGCGGGGACGACGGACACCACGGCCGCGACCACCGACCGGCCCGCCCCGCCCGCACCGTCCACGACCACCGCCCCCGCGCCCCAAACGCCCACGACCACGGCGCCCACCACCGACCCCGCCGACCCCGCCGACCCCGACGCGCCCGACCCGGCCAACCTCGCCGTCCTGTTCACCACCGACCCGCCCGCTCCCACCCCCGCCCCCGCCCCGGAAGTCACCTTCCTGGACGCCGCCACCGACCGGGTCCTCACCGTGCTCGCCGCCAAGTACCCGACCATGGTGGCCCGGCTCCCCGACCTCGGCGACCCGAAGAAGTTCCGCAGCATCGCCGTCTACAACGCCGTCCTGCAGAACACCACCACCGTGATCAACGCCCTCACCCACCACACGCTGGCCGGCAACCTCAAGGAGGCCGTCCCGCAGAGTCTCGACCTGGCCCTGCTGGAGCCGGGCCGGTTCACCCACACGTACCGCCACATCCGGCTGGACGTGGCACTGACCGACCGCCGCTACGAGGGCACCCAGAACGACCTCGGCCTCACCCACACCGTCATCGGCACCAGCAGGGCGGACGGCTCCCGGCAGGCAACCCAGACCGCCGAGGCCGGCTTCGAGTTCACCCTCTCCTCCCGCAACACGGCCACCGACAGCGAGGGCCGCCCGGCCAACGCGGTCACCACGCAGGCCGGTTTCCAGGCGGGGAAGCAGCGCCAGGACAACACCGCGTACGGGATGACCGCTTCGTACGAGATCGAGCACGCCCGCCCGGCGCCCTCACACCTCTTCTCCTACGACCTGCGGCTGACCGTCAGCTCCAGCGGCTACTGGCGGTTCCGGGGGCTCCTCCGGGGCATCGTCACGCTCGGTCTGCTGGGCACCGAACTGTTCGGGTTCTGGCCGCAGCCCACCGTCGACCTGATCGGCGGCACGGCCGGCGACCCGATCACCGGACGGGTGCTGCTCAGCGTCTCCGACGCCGAGATCCCGGACCGCGACCCGCACGCCGACGGGGCCGTCAACCCGTACCGGCCCACCGAACCGGCCGAGACCACCGTGCTGGATCCGGCCAGGGCCCGGCGGCTCACCACCGGCCTGCTCACCGACGAGGACCGGGAAGACGAGGACCGGGAACCGGGGCAGCCGCCCACCCACCCGGACCGGTCCCCTGGCCTGCTGCACGACCAGCCCCACGAGACCCTCGCCGTGCTGGCCACCGGGGGCACCCCCGGCCTGGTGGACCAGGCGCTGCGGGACGCCTCCAAGGGCTTCGGCGACCGGCTGCTGGGCCGCGAGAACCCCAAGGGCGCCTGGCAGTTGACCCAGCAGGGGGCGCCCGCCCACGAAGCCTCCGTACGCCCCCACCGGCCGCAGTACCTGGCCGCCGAGTTCGACCAGGCCTCGGGCCCGATGGGCTCCCGGGTGACCGGCCTGTGGGGCAAGGGCCCGTACGTCGACTGGCTGGCGACCGTCGTCCACCAGGTGCGGGTCACCGGGCTGCACGCACTGGGCCGTCCGGTGCCGGTGGCGACCACCAACACGGTCAAGTCGTCGACTCAGGCGGGCGGTTCGTCGGTCAGGACGCACTTCAAGCAGGTCGGCGGCACCTTCCTGTACGGCCACTCGCACCCCGAGGCGAGCGTGGGCACGTACGGCTTCGTGCTGCGGCCCTGGAAGCGCGGCCGGGGCCGGACCATCACCACCACCCGCTCGGTCACCTCGGGCCTGGGCCTGGTGATCGGCGGCATGCACGTACTGACGTCCGGCGACGCGGCGCACGAAGTCGCCGCGTCGGTACGGACCACGGGCCTGCTGCGGTCGCTCGGCCGCTATGTGCCGGGCGTGCCCTACGGCACCGCCGGCCGGCGGCAGTCGGTGCCGGGCGGCTGGCTGGGCTACCTGCCCGAGCGCGTCGCGCACCGGCTGGGCCTGCTCAAGGACCACCTGGGCCCCGGACCCGAGTACGACCGTCTCCCGTGGCGCCAGCACGACTGGTTCCGCTCCCGGCCGTTCGCCGCGTATCCGGTCAACACCCTCGACGCCTCCAAGGTGTTGGCCGGCATCGACCGCCAACTCCGGGACCTGGGCATCGACGACCCGGGCCGGGAGAGCGTCCAGCACCTGCTGTCGGGCCGGATCACCCGGGCGCTGCGCCGCGAGCTCGCGGGCTCCGGCGCCTCGTTGCCCGTCCGCGTCGGCGGCCCCGGCTGGCGCACCATCCGGATCGGGGGCCGCTCGGTGCGGGTCCGCGCGGAGCTGGTGCCGGACGAGGTCGGCCAGGAGTTCGTCGGCCTGTGGCCGGGCACCGAGACCGAGGACGGTCGGGTCGCCACCACCGTCCTCACCACCGGCGTCAGCCAGACCCGGGGGAGCGACATCGGCACCCTCGTCACCGAGAACCTCCACACCGGGAACGCCGTCGCGCCCGCCGCCGGGCCGTCGTTCAAGGAGACCGGCTCGACCCGGCAGCACGTGTCCTCGGAGCAGTCCGCGACCCATGCGAAGAACTGGAAGGCCGTCTCCAAGGGGCCGCACGCGGAGTTCCGGACGCGGTACCGGTTGCGGGTGACGCTGGAGCTGGGGACGAAGCGGGGGGAGGCGCCTGCGGCGGGCTTGTTCCCCACCCCGCCCCTTCCCGACACCGGGGCTCCGCCCCAGACCCCGGTACGCCCTTCGGGCGTGCCCTCAAACGCCGGGCAGGCTGAAATACCGAACCCCCGCCACCGCCTCCTCGTGGAGGAGGAGATCGGCTCGATCACCGACTTCGTCCCGGTGAGCCTGATCCGCCCCGGCACCCTGCCGAGCACGGGTACGGGTACAGGTACGGACACCGGCACCGGCACGGACGCCGGCACGGACACGGCCCCCGCCCCCGACCCCCTCCGCCCCCCGGAACCCACCCTCCCCACCCCCCGCCTCACCGTCCTCACCGGCGAAGCCAACCCCCTGCGAACCCAGGACCCCGCCGCCGCCATCACCGCCTGGGCCGCCATCCCCCACCCGGACGGCACAACCCGCCCCTTCCAGCTACCGGCAAACGGCATCCACGTCCGCGACGTCATCGGCGACGACCGCGTCCGCGCCGCCTCCACCGTCGCGCTCGCCAAGGCGTACGACAAGCGCCTGGGCAGCGCGGACGGCGCCCTGACCGGCGACCAGCTGGAACAGACACTCGTCCAGGCCATGCGCACCCCCCTCACCGCCGAGGGCACCGCCGCCGCCCAGACGCTGGAGGACGGGTCGGGGCCGGGGCCGCTCAGCGCGTTCTTCCACGAGACCTCCCCCGAGTGGGGCGGCTACCGTACCGACGGCCTCACCGAGAACACCCTCACCGACCGCTCCTCCGCCGCCCTCGTCCTCTACACCCGCCCCGACCTCACCGCGGCCACCCTGCTCGCGGTCGCCGACGACACGGGGCTGGAGGCGCCCGAGCAGTACGTGTTCAGCACGGCCTCCGACGGTTCGCAGGGCACCACCCAGGACACCCTCATCGGCGGCACGCCCATCCTGCGGTCGGACGCCATCGGCGCGGCCAACCCGGTCGTCAGCGGCACCGGCGCCGACACCGCCGACGACGACGGCCAGGCGGTGGGCCAGGAGGTCGCGTACCAGGAGAACATCAAGCCGGCGCGGAGCCGGGCCTTCCTGTTCGCCGTCCCGACCACGTGGCTGGCCGTCGCCGAGGTGGACCGGCAGTTCAAGGACGGCACCGTCGCCACCTGGGTCCGCGACCACCTGGGCGGCAGCCTCGGCCGCAAGCCCGAGGGCGGCGCCGTCGAGGCCGAGACCCTGGTCGTCGCGTGGATCCGCGAGGACGTGGCCCGGAACCTCGGTCTGATCACCGACACCAACTTCCCCACCCGGGTCGGCGAAGCCTGGGACCAGGTCACGAAGGCGGCCACGACGTGGACGGAGGCGGACGCGGAGTACCTGGCGCTGCGCCGCGAGATCCCCGAGCTGCGGGAGGCCGTCGCGAAGGCGATCTTGGTCCGGTCGCGGGCCCGCAGAGGGCGCAGGGACGCGGAGCAGGTTGCCCGCAGGGAGTACGCCGAGGCGGAACGCGCGTACGACCTGGCGGTGTCGGCCGCTGCCGAGGCGGCGGCCGTGCGGGTGCCGGCCGCCGGTACGGCCCCCGCCGCCGGTGCCGCCCCGGACCCGTCCGCGGACTTCGCCGACCGGCTCCGGGCCGCCACCGCCCTGGTCACCCAGGCCCGCGCGGAGGTCAAGGAGGCGCTCCTCGAACTCCTCGTCACCTCCCGGGCCCCGGTCGGCGAGGACGGCCCCCTCGCCGCCGGCTTCGCGGCCGCCGAGGCGCGGGTCGCGACGGCCCGGG
>NZ_JBSFDA010000108.1:0-33498 GCF_053593675.1 Streptomyces sp. NPDC002156
GGTCTGGGGGCGGCAGCCCCCAGAAGGATGGGACGGGTAGGGGCGGCGGGGGCGAGAAAAACCCCTCAGTCGTGGGCCGCCTTGCCGGTCACCCTGTGGTCCGCATGGCTCAGTGCCTCCATGACCAGGCGCCGCAAGTGCCCGTCACGCAGGCTGTAGTGGACGTACCGCCCCTCCCGCCGCGTCTCCACCAACCCCGCGAGCCGCAGCTTCGCCAGATGCTGGCTCACCGCCGTCCGCGACGCCTCACACCGCTCCGTCAGCGAACCGACGTCAGACTCGCCCTGGGCCAGCAGCCACAGCAGATGCAGCCGCGTCGCGTCGGACAGCAGCGCGAACACCTCGGTCGCCTCCGCGAGCCGCGCACTGTCCGGGGCACGCAGATGCGTATCGGCCGCAGGTGGCAAGGTCTCGCGAGCAGGCATGCCCTCAGGGTATGGGGAGAAGGGTCCCTTCGAGGGCGGCCACCGTCCGATTCACGCAATCCCTCGTCAACATGTGCGCAGGTGCGCACCTATAGCTAGAGTAGTGAGTGGTCGCGCCCGTTCCCCGTCACCCTCCAGGGACCGCCGCATGCTCTCCATCCTCCGCAACCGCACCTACCGCCACCTCCTCACCGCCCAGCTCGTCGCCCTGACCGGCACCGGCCTGGCGACGGTCGCCCTCGCCCTTCTCGCGTACGACCTCGCGGGCGCCGACGCCGGTTCGGTGCTCGGGACGGCACTCGCGGTCAAGATGGCGGCTTACGTCGTCATCGCCCCGGCCGTCGGCGCGGTCGCCGACCGGGTGCCCCGGCGGGCGCTGCTCGTGGGGTCGGACCTCACGCGTGCTGGGGTCGCGCTGCTGCTGCCGTTCGTGGACCAGGTCTGGCAGGTGTACGTCCTGATCTTCCTGCTGCAGGCCGCGTCGGCCGCGTTCACCCCGACCTTCCAGGCCGTCGTACCGGACGTACTGCCCGCCGAACGCGACTACACCCGGGCCCTGTCCCTGTCCCGGCTCGCCTACGACCTGGAGAGCCTGTTCAGCCCGGCCCTCGCCGCCGCGTTGCTGTCCCTGATCACGTACAACTGGCTGTTCCTCGGCACGGTGGCCGGTTTTCTGGCCTCAGCCCTCCTGGTCACCTCCGTCGTGCTGCCCAAGCCCGTCAGCGCCAGCATCACCGCCGCCGCCCCGTCCTCCGGGAGCGTGTACGCCAGGGCTACCGCCGGAACCCGGCTCTTCCTAGCCGTCCCCCAGCTGCGTGCCCTGCTCGCCCTCGACCTCGCGGTGGCCGCCGCGAGCGCCATGGTCACCGTCAACACCGTGGTGTACGTCCGTGACCTGCTCGGCCGGAGCGCCGCCGACGTGCCTCTCGCCCTCGGCGCGTTCGGTGCGGGCTCGATGGTCGTGGCGCTGCTCCTGCCTCGGATTCTCGACCGAATACCGGACCGTACTGTGATGCTGCGGGGAGCCCTCCTGCTCACCGGCGTCTTCGTCGCGCTCGGCGCCATCACCTCGGTGGGCGGCGGCAGTTGGCGCTGGCCCTCGCTGCTGGCCGTCTGGGCCGCGTTCGGTGCCGCCTGTTCGATGGTGCTCACTCCGACCGGGCGGCTGATCCGCCGGGCGGCGCCGGCCGGGGAGCGGACGTCCGCGTTCGCGGCCCAGTTCTCCCTCTCGCACAGCTGCTGGCTGCTGACGTATCCGCTGGCCGGTTGGCTCGGCGCGGTGGCGGGGCTCCGGTCGGCGGTGTTCGCCCTGGGTGCCGTCGCGCTCGTCGGCGCGCTGCTCGCCGTACGGCTGTGGCCTGCGCGGGAACCCGTGCCCGTCGAGCACGAGCACGCCGGTCTGCCCGCCGGGCACCCGCATCTGGCCGACGCGCGCCGGGTCGGCGGCGGCTGGCGGCACAGCCACCATCCGCTTCTCGACGGGCTGCACGCCCACGCCCACGGTTGATCGTCCGGCATCTCCCGGCGGACGTCCGGGCCGCCGGCGCGGCTGCGTACCCGCGAGGGCTGCCCACCGCAGTCAGTGCGCACCGCGACGATGTCCGGCCCGTCGGCGACCGAGTGGCCGCCTCACGCCGGCCACCGCCGGTCACAGAGATCGACGTGGGCGAGGGCGGAGGCGGCGACTCCGGCCTCGGGACCGCCCTCTCGCCCACGCCCGGATTACCTCGGCGCCCGTGCCACCGCCGGACACGCGATCCCGGCGAACCCGTCAGGCGTCAGAGGCGTCGTCGGCGTGTTTCCTCCGCTCGGCAAGCATGTCGAGGAGTTCGTCGGCGCTCGCCATGGTGTGGCGTTCCACCTCTGCCTCGGCGGTGGCCGGGTCGCCGTGGAGGATCGCCTCGATCAGCCGCTCGTGGACATGGAGGGCACGGTCGGGATCCGAGCGGGTGCTCTCGTCGACCGTGATGGCGATGTTGATCTGGGCTTCCACGGTGGGCCACAGGCGTTCCAGCATGGCGTTCTCGGAAGCGGTCCAGACGGTCCAGTGGAGGTTGATGTGGGCTTGGTGGAGGCGGTCCGCGTCCCCGGTGGCGTGGGCCGCCCGGTACTCCTCCCAGCTGCGGCGGAGCTTCTCCTTACGGGAGCCGTCGGGGTCGTCGGCCAGGTCCCGGGCGGCCAGTTTCTCCAGGGCGACCCGGACCGCGGCCACGTCGGTGATGAACTTCTCGTCGATGTCGGTGACGACGACCCCGCGGTAGGGCTGCTGTTCGAGGAGCCCCTCGTGGGTCAGCTGGTAGATGGCCTCCCGCAGGGTGGGGCGGCTGACCCCCAGCTGCTGGGCGATCTGGACCTCCCGGAGACGTTGCCCCGGTCCCAGCTCTCCGGCCAGGATGGCTCGCCGCAGCTCGTTCACCACGGCGTCACGACGGGTCTGGTTGCTGACCGGTCGGGGCCCGGCGGGCGGTCGAGGGGCGTGGTCGCTCATGGGTCCTCCGCAGATTGTCAGACCGTATCTTAGCCACCGCCAAGACATCCCCACCGCCATGACATCCCCACCGCCATGGCACCCCTGTGGTCCGGGACCGGGAGATCCAGGACCGGGCGAGCGGGCCGACCGCTTCGCGGGTTCGCGGGAGTGTTCAGGTGCCGTACTCGGCGACGCGCTCGGCGTGGACGGTCACGACCAGCCTCGGTGCCGTCTGTGTCTCCTGCCAGGGCCTGCCCTCGTACTTCTGGGAGAGTTCGTCGATCAGTTCGGGGCCGCCGTTGCGGGTGAAGGTGACCGGACCGCGGACCACGACGTAGGTGTAGGGGTTGTCCCGGTCGGTGATCAGGATGCTGGCGCGGGGGTCTCGCAGCAGGTTGAGGTGTTTCACACGGCCCTCGACGGTGGAGAAGGCGATCCCGTCGCCCGTCGCCTTCACCCAGACCACGGTCTGCTGGGGCAGACCGTCCTTGCCGATCGTGGCTATCGTCGCGAAGTTGGGCTCGGAGGCCAGTTTCCTTGCCAGTTCGGTGAGTTGGGTCATGTCGGCGACCTTTCCGGTGGGAGGCGGAGGATCCGGGAGCGGGTGGCGGCAGGCCCCCTGGGGAGGGGAGGAGCAGTGCGCGAGGGCCTGCCGCCGGGCCGTTCAGAAGCGAACGGCGTCGATGAATGCCTGAAGTCCCGGTGTCCGTGGATTGTTGAAGGCCTGCTCCGGTGGTACATCCTCCTTGATCAGGCCGTCCTCGAAGAAGCAGATGCGGTCGGCGGCCTTGGAGGCGAAGGCCATGTCATGGGTGACGATGCCGCAGGCGATGCCTTCCTCCTCCTTCAGCTTGGTCAGTACCCCCAGCACCTCGGCGGCCACCGGCGGGTCGAGCGCGGAGGTGATCTCGTCGCACAGCAACAGTCGTGGTCGCATCATCAACGCCCGGGCGATGGCCACCCGTTGGCGTTCGCCGCCGGAGAGCTGGGTGCAGCGGCTGCGGAGGTGGTGGGCCATGCCCACGTCGGTCAGGGCTCGTTCGGCCCGGTCCAGGAGCTGGGCCTTCGACTCACCGAGGGTGAGGCGGGGTGCGACGGTGAGGTTGTCGAAGACGTTCATGTGGGGCCACAGGGTGTAGCTCTGGAAGATCATTCCGATCTGGCTCCGGAGGTCCTTCCAGGCGTCCTGGTACTCGCCGTCGCGTACGACGGCCTGGCCGGCGAGGTCGATGTCCCCGGCGTCCGGCTCGTCGAGACCGGCGATCACCCGGAGCAGGGTGCTCTTGCCGGAACCGCTCTTGCCGATGAGGACGGCGATCTCGCCGCTTCCGATCCGGAAGTCGGCCTCCTTGAGGACCGGGCGGCCGTGGAAGGACTTGCTGACCCCACGGGTGCTCAGGAACGCGCCGTCGAGCCCGGTATCGGTGTCCGGTGTCTTGTCGAGGGTCGGGTTGGTCTCTGTCATCGTGATCAGACACCTTCCGGCTTGAGCAGGGACTTGAGGGCGGGATTGGCCAGGGATGGTGGCCGTTGTCCGGGACGCAGCCGTGCCAGGGTGGAGCGCAGTCCCGGCGAGGGCGGCTGGGCGCCGCGCGAGTTGCTGGTGAGCAGGCGCCGCTCGATGTAGCTGGTGAGCAGGGTCGCGGGGAAGGCGATCACGAAGTAGAGGACGGCGACCAGGGTGAAGATCTCCATGGGGCGGTAGGTCTGGCTGGAGAGGATGTTGCCCTGGAAGGTCAGGTCAGCCAGGCCCAGTGCGGAGACCAGGGACGTGTCCTTGAACATGCTCACGTTCAGGGACAGGATCGTCGGGATCTGCTGGCGGAAGGCCTGCGGCACGATGATGTGCCGCAGGATCTGCACCCGGTTCAGGCGCAGCATGTGCGCCGCCTCGACCTGCTCGACGGGCACCGACTGCATACCGGCGCGATAGGTCTCCGACATGAACGCGGTCAGGTGCGCGGTGAGGGCGATGATGATCGAGAGCTTGCCGGGCAGGTTGATGCCGAGCAGTGCCGGAAGGGCGTAGAACACCCACAGCAACTGGATCAGCAGCGGAGTGCAGCGGAACACCTCGATGTAGAACTGGGCCGGCCAGCGGATGACTTCGATCTTGGACATGCGGGCCACGGCGAGGGGGAATCCGAGGACGGCGCTCGCGACGATCACGATCGCCGAGATCTCCAGGGTCAGCCAGAGCCCGTCCAGCAGTGTGGGCAGTGCGGGGCCGAGGACGCTGAGGTCGAACGAGTAGGCGAGGTTCACGGAATTCATCGCGGACTACCTCCAGGGGGACGACGAGACCGGGTCAGGACGTGATCTCGAGGTCACCGAGGGCGTCCTCTTCGCGGTAGCCGGCCTCGGCGAAGGCACGGTCGATCTCGCCGCTCGCCACCGAGTTGTCGATGGCGACGTTGAGGATGTCCATGGAGCGGGCGTCGATGCCGGCGGGGACGCCGTACGCCACGTGGTGCACGAAGATCGCCGGGTCGGGGACGATGACGCCGAGGGACTTGTCCTTGGTGGCCATGTCGACGGCGGTGCCCAGGTCGGCGAAGACGGCGATGGCCTTGCCCGCCTTCACACCGGCGGCCGCGTTCTGGAAGGTGTCCACCCGCAGTTCCTTGGCCTTGGCCTGCTGCAGCGCCGTGTCCAGGGCGGTGCCCTGCGAGGTGGCGATCGCCTTGCCGGAGTCGAGGATCTGCTTGCTGGCCGTGAAGTCGCTGTCGCGCTCCACGAGGAACACGCCGGGGTAGGACCACGAGGGGTTGGTGAAGCGGATCGCGAGGCTGCGCTCGACGGTCTGGTCGAGGTCGGCGGCGACGTCGTACTTGTCCGCCTGGAGTCCGGCGACGATGTTCTGCCAGGTGGTCGCCACCGTCTTGATCTTCACGCCGATGCCGTCCGCGAAGTTCTCCAGGGGTATCAGGTCCGGTCCACTGCACGTGCCGTCCGTCTTGACGACGATGGTGGGCGGGGCGTCGGCACAGCCGATCCGCAGCACGCCCGCCTTCTTGATCTTGTCGACCCAGGCGGCCTTGGCGGAGTCACCCGAGCCGGCGACGGTCTGGGTCGAGCCGCCGTCCGAGCCGGCCTTGCCGCCGAAGTAGCCGGCCAGCCAGGCCAGGACGAGAACTCCGACCACGTAGAAGGTGTACCTGCTCTGCTTGGTGAGGGCCATGGCTGGTGCTCCAGTGCTAGAGGCTGAGTGGTGCGGGGTGCGGCATGGGGGATCCGGTCCGTGCGGGGACAGTGCGGGGGTGCGAGCTCGGCCGTGGGAGAGCGAGCGACCCAGGTGACGGGAGAGGCGCCGCCGCAGGCGATGCCTCATGAGACGGAGCGCCCGACACATGGAGCAGCGCCGGAAGATTGTCTGACAACCAGCAAGATGCCGGAAGGCTAGGAACGGGACTCCGCCGTGTCAATAGCCGAAATCGTGATGTTCCGCTGAAGCGATCAACCGACCGCGCCACCCGCGACGATGGCCCACCACCTCGCGAACACCGCCCCGACCTGGCCTTGAAGGGAGATCGCGAGGGCCACCCCAGCCACGGGCGCCGACTTTCCGACGCTCGCAAACCGGCCGCGAAATGGACTCACACCCCCGCAGTGCCGCCGAATGCTTCACCTCGGGGCATTGACCGCACCGGGTGACCCCGTCTAGCGTCCGAGCCGAGCCGCCGATTGTTTGACAATCTGCGGCCTGAAGGGGAAGACCATGAGGTTCAGTCGCACCATGAACGTGGTGGACGTGCTGGACGACCTCTGTTGACGATCTTCAACCGTGCGCGGTTCGGCGGCCCGAGAGGCGCTCGAAGCGCCTGTCAGGAGGTACACGACTTCATGCGGACCATCGTTGTGGGAGCCGGGGCCGTCGGTCTGGCGTCCGCCTACCGGCTGGCCAGGAGCGGCTGTGAGGTGACGGTTCTCGACGCGCGGAGCGCGGGCTCCGCCGCCTCGCACGGCAACGCGGCCAAGATCGCCCTGGCGGAGAGCGGCCCGGTGCCGGCGCCCGGCGTGATCCTGCAGTCCCTCAAGTGGATGCTGAAGCCGGACAGCCCGCTCTACGTCAAGCCGTCGCTGAACCCCTCCTTCGTGAAGTTCATGCTGACCATGGCCCGGCACTGCACCGCGCGGGACTTCCGCCAGGGTCTGCAGACGACCCTGCGCCTCGCCGAGGGCACCATGGACCTCCTCGACGACTGGACCCGGGACGGCATCGCCTTCGAGATGCACAAGGCGGGCGTCCTGCTGGCCTTCGAGACACGCGAGCGCTACGAGGAGCAGCTCGCCTCCCTCGACATCTTCGAGAGCTTCGGCATGGTCGCCGAACACCTGCACGGAGACGCCGTACAGGCCAGGGAACCGGTGCTGAACAGCCGTATCAAGCACGGTCTGTTCTTCCCGGACGACCGCCAGGTCGAGCCCGACTCCCTCACCCGGGGCCTGCTCAAGCGCTGTACCGAGCTGGGCGTCGAGATCCACGAACACACCCCCGTACGCCGTTTCCTGCGCCGGGGCGACGCCGTCACCGGCGTCCTCACCGACAAGGGCGAGTACACGGGCGACACCCTGCTGCTGGCCGGCGGGGTGTGGACCGCCCGTATGGCCGCCCAGCTCGGTGTTCCCCTGCCCATACGCCCCGGCAAGGGATACAGCGTCGACTACTCCCCCTCCCCCGTGCCGCTGCGTACGCCCCTCACGCTGGAGGACGCCCGGGTCGCGGTGACCCCGCTGAACGGCTTCCTGCGGCTCGCGGGCACCATGGAGTTCGGCGGCCTGGAGGAGAACATCAACCCCCGGCGCATCGCCGCGATCAAGCAGGCGGCCGCCGACTCACTCACCGGCTGGGACAACCCGCCGGGAGAAGCGAGCCCCTGGGCCGGACTGCGCCCGATGACCCCGGACGGACTGCCGGTCATCGGCCGCCTCGATCCCCTCCCCAACGTCTACGTCGCCTCGGGCCACGGCATGCTCGGGCTCACCCTCGCTCCGGCCACCGCCGAGATCGTCACCGAGGCCATCACCACGGGCCGCCTTCCCTCCGTCGCCGAGGCCGTCTCACCGCGCCGCTTCACCCGCCGGTGAGCGGCCCGGTCTCCCGACGCCGACGTGCCTCGTCCCTCGGCAAGGGCACCGGCTTCCCACCACCGCCCCTTTCCTCCATGCTGATCTCAGGAGTCCCTTCATGAGCGCCCCCCAGTTCACCGGCATCCTCGCCGCCGTCGTCACCCCGCTGACCTCGGACGGTTCGGCCGTCGACGCCGAGGGCGTCCGGCGCCAGGCCGACCACATCATCGGCGGTGGCATCCACGGCCTCGTGCCCGGCGGCAGCACCGGCGAGTTCACCACGCTGAGCCTCGACGAACGCAAGCGGGTCACCGAGCTGTACGTCGAGGCCGCCGCCGGACGTGTCCCGGTCGTCGCCGGGACGGGCGCGCTGAGCACGGCGGACACCGTGGAGCTGAGCGTGCACGCGGAGAAGGCGGGCGCGTCCGCCGTGATGATCGTGCCGCCGTTCTACGACGCCCCCACCTTCGACGAGATGCTGGGCTTCTTCGGCACGGTGTCCGACGCCATCGACATCCCGATCATGTACTACAACATCCCGTCGGCCACCGGCGTCAACCTCGCCCCCGAGGAGCTGGCGAAGCTGGCCCGGGAGACCGGAGTCACCTCCTACAAGGACACCGGCGGCGACTTCACCTGGTTCACCACCGTCCAGCAGGAGCACGCGGGGGACATCACCGCCCTCAACGGCTGGGACACCCTCACCTTCGCGGCCCTCGCGAGCGGTGCGCAGGCGGGCGTATGGGGTACCGCCAGCGTGATCCCCGCGCTGTGCGCCGAGTTGTACGACGCCCTCGCCGTCCGCGGTGACCTCGTCGCCGGGCGCGCGCTGTGGGCGAGGATCTTCCCGATCTGCCGGTTCCTGGAGTCCCACAACTACGCGTGCGGCATCAAGACGGGCCTCGAACTGGTCGGTGTCGGCGCCGGTCCGACCCGCCGCCCGGTGCTGCCGCTGGCCCCGCAGTACGTCGAGGAGTTCCGCGACCTGCTGATTGCCGCCGGGGTCGACGTGGCGGACGAAAGCGTGGCCGCCTGATGCCCTCGTACGGCCGTGTCCACGCCATCGACGTCCATGCCGAGGGCGAGCCCGGCCGTGTCCTGATCGGCAGCCATCTGCACGTCAAGGGCGCCACGATGGCCGAGCGGCTGCAGTACTGCGAGAAGCACCTCGACGACCTGCGCCGACTGCTGCTCCGGGAACCACGCGGCTACCCGGCCCTGTGCGGCGCCCTGGTGCTGCCCCCGGCCGACCCGGCCGCCGACTTCGGCCTGGTGGTGCTGGAACAGGGCGGCTTCCGCCCGATGTCCGGCTCCAACCTCATCTGCGCGGTCACCGCGCTGGTGGAGACGGGCGCGGTGCCGGTGAGCGAGCCGGTCACGGAACTCACCGTGGACACCGCGGTCGGCCTGGTCCGGGTGCGCGCCGAGGTGTCCGGCGGCAAGGCCACCCGGGTCACCTTCGCCAACGTGCCTGCCTTCGCCGTCGCCCTGGACCATGAGCTGGACCTGCCCGAGTACGGCCGGGTCCCGGTCGACATCGTCTTCGGCGGCCAGTTCTTCGTGCAGGCCCGCGCCGCCGATCTCGGCCTCACCCTGGAACGGTCCTCGGCCAAGCAACTCGCGCGCGCCGGGGCGGTGTTGCGCACGGCGGCCCAGCAGCAGTTCCCGGTCGGCCATCCGCTCAACCCCGGCATCGACCAGATCTCCCTGACGATGATCCACGGCCCCTCGCCCACCCCCGGCGTCACCGGCCGCAACACCGTCGTCCTGCCCAACGGCCCGGTGGACCTGGCCGACCCGGCCACCTGGACCGGCTCCCTGGACCGCTCCCCGTGCGGCACCGGCACCTGCGCCCGCATGGCCGCGCTGCACGCCCGCGGCCAACTCCCCCTGGCCACACCGTTCGTCCACGAGTCGATCATCGGGACCACCTTCACGGGCACGCTGCTCGGCACCGCCCAAGTGGGGCCGTACGAGGCTGTGTTGCCGACGATCAGCGGGCGCGGCTGGATCACCGGGTTCAACCAGTACGTCCTGGACGACACCGACCCCTTCCCGTACGGCTACACCCTCGGCGACCTGTGGGGCGCCACCGAACAGGAGCGTTGATGGAGACCACCGGCACGCAGTTCGTCGCGGGCAAGCGTCGCCCCGGCACGTCCGGCGAGGAGTTCTCGGTGACCAACCCGGCCACCGGAGAGGTCCTGGCCACCGACACCCTGGCCGGCGTCGAGGACGTGGAGGAGGCGGTCGCCGCCGCCCGCGAGGCCTTCGCGGGCTGGTCGCGCACCACGCCCGCCGAACGCTCCGAGGCGCTGCTGCGCTGGGCGGACCGACTCCAGGCGCGCGCCGAGGAGTTCGCCGAGGTCGAGAGCCGTATCGGCGGCAAGCCGATCAGGCTGACGAGCGGTTTCGACGTCCCCGGCACCATCGACAACGTCCGGTTCTTCGCCGGTGCGGCCCGCAACCTGGAGGGCCGCGCCTCCGGCGAGTACTCCGGCGACCACACGTCCACGATCCGCCGCGAACCCGTCGGCGTCGTCGGCTCCATCTCTCCCTGGAACTACCCGTTGCAGATGGCGGCGTGGAAGGTGCTGCCCGCCGTCGCCGCGGGCAACACGATCGTGCTGAAGCCGTCCGAACTCACCCCGCTGACCTCGGTGATGTTCGCGGAGGCGGCCCAGGAGGCGGGCATCCCCGACGGTGTCGTCAACATCGTCACCGGCACCGGTCCCGTCGCCGGGCAGGCGCTGGTCACCCATCCCGACATCGCCATGGTCTCCTTCACCGGCTCCACGGCGGTCGGCCGCCAGGTCGCCGCCCAGGCGGCCGGGGCGGTCAAGCGCGTCCACCTCGAACTCGGCGGCAAGGCTCCCTTCGTCGTCTTCGACGACGCCGACCTGGAGGCGGCGGCCCGCGGTGCGGTGGCCGGGTCCCTCATCAACGCCGGCCAGGACTGCACGGCCGCGACCCGCGCCTACGTCCAACGCCCGCTGTACGAGGCGTTCGTGGCGCGTGTCGCCGAGCTGATGGACGGGGTGCGCCTGGGTCCGGTCGACGATCCGGCCACCGACATGGGCTCCCTGAT
This sequence comes from Streptomyces sp. NPDC002156, assembly GCF_053593675.1. NCBI lineage: Bacteria > Bacillati > Actinomycetota > Actinomycetes > Kitasatosporales > Streptomycetaceae > Streptomyces > Streptomyces sp. NPDC002156. The sequence goes on from NZ_JBSFDA010000108.1 coordinate 11,054, forward strand.
CTCCCTCCGGCAGCGCGACAAGGTCGCGGGCATGGTCGAGGACGCCCGGCGTTCCGGTGCCACCGTCGTACGCGGCGGGCGGATCCCCGCCGGACCGCTCGGCCGGGGCGCCTACTACGAACCCACCCTGATCACCGGCGCCGCGCAGGACTCTGCCATCGTGCAGCAGGAGATCTTCGGCCCGGTCCTCGTCTGCCTGCCGTTCGACGGCGACGACGAGGCGCTCCGCCTCGCCAACGACACGCCGTACGGGCTCGCCGCGTCCGCCTGGACCACGAACGTCTACCGTGCCGGGCGCGCGAGCCGGGAGATCCAGGCGGGCTGCGTCTGGATCAACGACCACATCCCGATCATCAGCGAGATGCCGCACGGCGGTTACAAGGCGTCCGGCTTCGGCAAGGACATGTCCGCGTACTCCTTCGACGAGTACACCAACGTCAAGCACGTCATCTCGGACATCACCGGCGCCTCGCACAAGGGCTGGCACGACACGGTCTTCACCAGCCACTGAACCCCTGAAGGGGAATGACATGACCGACTCCGCAACCGCCTCCCGTTTCGGGGAGAAGGTCTGTGTCGTCACCGGCGCGGGCGGTGGCATCGGATCCGCGATCGCCCGGCGTCTGGCACGCGAAGGGGGCACCGTCGTGGTCTGTGACGTCGACGGAGTCTCGGCGGACAAGGTCGTCGCGGAGATCACGGGAGAGGGTGGTACGGCCGAGGCCGCGCGGTTCGACCTCGCCGACCCGAGCGCGTGTGTCCAGGCCATCGACGACGTGGTCGCCCGGCACGGACACCTCGACGTGCTGGTGAACAACGCCGGCGTCAACCGGCGCGGCGACCTTCTCGCCCTCGCTCCGGAGGACTGGGAGACGAGCTTCGCCGTCAACGTGCACCCGCTGTTCCATCTGTGCAGGGCGGCGCTGCCGCACATGGTGTCCCGAGGCGGTGGTGCCGTCGTCAACACCGCCTCGCAGTGGGGTCTGCAGCCGGCGCCGGGACACATCGCGTACAACGTGACGAAGGCCGCCGTCGTCGCGTTCACCCGCAGCCTGGCCCGGGACCACGCCCACCAGGGTGTCCGGGTCAACGCCGTGTGCCCCGGAGAGATCCTCACGCCGATGGTCGAGGCGAATCTCGCCCGGACGGGACGTACCGTCGCCGAACTCGACGCCCTGGTGCCGTTCGGCCGCGTCGGGACACCGGAGGAGGTCGCCGCGCTGGTCGCGTTCCTCGCCTCGGACGAGGCGCCGTACATGTGCGGATCCATTGTCGAGATCACCGGGGCGCAGGCGGTCGCATGAGCAGCGGGACAACTTCCCCCGGCGGCCTTCTCCTTGCCGGAAAGACGGTCCTCGTCACCGGTGCATCGCGCGGCATCGGCCGGGCGACCGCCCTCGCCGCGCACCGCGAGGGCGCCCACGTCGTCGCGCACTGGGGCAGCAGTGAACAGGCCGCCCGCGACCTCCAACACCGCCTGGGAGACCGCGGATGCGTGGTCCGCGCCGATCTTCGCGTTCCGGGCGAGACGGAGACCCTGTGGCAGGAGGCCCTGGCCTGGCGGGGCCATGTCGACGTCCTGGTCAACAACGCGGGAGCCTGGCTCGGATCCCCTCTCGAAGACCCCGCACAGTGGCACCAGGGGTGGGCCGACAACCTGATCCTCAACCTGACCGCCCCGGCGGACCTCAGCCGCAACGCGGTGCTGCACTTCCGTGAGCGCGGCGGGGGCGTCGTCGTCAGTGTGTCCAGCCGTTCCGCACACCGAGGGGACGACGCGGAACACCTGGCCTACGGCGCCGCCAAAGGAGGCTTGCTGGCCCTGACCAAGGGCATCGCCCGGGGGTTCGCGGCCGACGGTGTCCTCGCCTACTCCGTGGCACCGGGGTGGGTCGCGACAGACATCGCCGAGTCGGGTGAGGCGGACGGTGCGAGCATGCCCCTGGGCGAGATCACTCCGCCGCAGGACGTGGCCGAGATGATCGTGTTCCTGGCGTCCGGCCGTTCACGTCATTCGACGGGCGCCACGATCGACATCACCGGCGCGGACTACGTCCGCTGACCGTGACGTCGTGTCAGCCCGGTGCCGCCAGCCACGGTTGCGGATCCGCGTAGTAGCCGTCGTAGATCACCTCGAAGTGCAGGTGCGGGCCGGTGGACAGGCCGGTGGAACCCACCCGGCCGATCGTGGTGCCCGCGGTCACCGTCTGTCCTGCGGTGACGTCGAACGCGGACAGATGGCTGTACGTCGTCTCCAGGCGCTTGCCCTCGATCGTGCTGTGGTCGATGACGACGCGGTTGCCGTACGCCTTGGTCATGGCCGCGAAGACCACCTGGCCCTGGCGGGCGGCGAAGACCTGGGCGCCCTGGGGCGCGCCGAAGTCCACGCCGGTGTGGAGTTTGGTCACGCCGGTGAGGGGGTGCTGACGTGATCCGAAGGGGGAGGTGATGACGAGGGTGCTCACGGGGGCGGCCAGGATCGCGCTCGCCGGTCCGCCGCCGGTCACGGGTTCCTGGTCGAACGTCTCGTAGCGCGGAAGCAGTTCCTTGACCTCGGCGAGGTAGGTCCGGGCGCCGTCGGGCACACGCCCCGCTTCGGTGACCTCGTCGATCCCGACGGCGTACGCGGCGAGGGTGAGGTCCACCAGCTCACCGTTGACCTTGCCCTCGGTTCTGAGGTCCGTGATCTTCCGGGCGAGGGAGCAGTCCTGGCGGCCGAGCGCCATGATCGCGTCGACCTCGTCGCGCGGCGAGGAGGTGCCGTTGCCGTCGTCGTCCTTGCCCCAGGTCCGCCACTGCGCGGTGGTGAACCCGGCGATGCCCTGCTCACCCGTGAGTTCACCGGTGTCGTCGCGCCAGCCCGTGAGCTGGTCGATCTGGGCGGCGAGCACGGACGGCGCGACCACGGTACAGACGGCGGCCTTGCGCAGCCACGGCCCATAGGTCTCGTTGACACCACCCACGACGCTCTGCCGCGCATCCCCGTCCGAGGACCCACCCCCGGGCAGCCCACCCGTCAGGGCAAGAAAACCGGCGACGACAGCGAGGGTCACCAGACACGGCAACACCATCAGCGTGAAGAAACCCGGCCCACGCCGACGGGGGCCCTGCCGGGCGTTGTCGTCACTCACACACGGACGTTAGCCCGCCCCCCACGGAAGGTCACCAACCTCACGGGCAGACCAGAAGGCAACAACAGACGCCCACAAGGGCACGCCTAAGGGGCGCGGGGAACTGCGCGACCAGCCCCCACCGCCCCGCAGACGACGAACGACCGAAGCCCCTAACAACAACCAACGTCCAAACGACAAAAGCACGACGCCCGGATCGGCACATCCGCCAAAGCAACCGCAATCTTCAACTGCTGAGCAACAATCCCCGCCTCCCCCACTCGCCCCAGCCGAACCAGACACTCATGAAACCCATGCAACGCCCACACGTTGCCGGGATGCTGCACCGCACGCGGAAGCGTGTCATCGAGGCCAAGGTCGGCCCGATAGACCGCCTCCGCCTCAACAACCCGCCCCTGTTCGAGCAGCAACGCCCCATACGCATGCCGAGTCGGCTGCATCCACCCCCACGGCTCGTCGTAGGGCAGGTTGTCGTCCAGCGAGATCGACCGCTCCAGCGAGGCGAAGGCCGCGTCGAAGTCGCCCTTCCGGTATGCCAGTTCACCGTCGAGCATGGCCGACGCGATGGCGAGGATGTCGGCGCAGGTGTTGTTGAACAGCATGCGGGTCTCCGGGACCCGCACGACCGCCGCACGGAACAGCTCGCGCTCCGCCTCGGCCTCCACGACACGGCCGGTGGCGGAGAGGGCGACCCCTCGGGCGTACCGGATCATCGCCGTCGTCACGCAGTACAGCGACGGGTCGGCGGGCAGCGGCAGTTCGAGGATGTCCGGCCAGCGGCCGAAGCGGATCAGCACATGAACCCGCATGGCGAGGAAGCCCTCCAGCCAGTCGGCCATGGGCGGGCTCTGCACCCGAAGCAGCTCCTCCGGGATGGAGGCCTCCAGTTGCGCGGCGGCCTCCAGCGCGGTCCTGGACTGTCCCAGGAACATCGCGCCGTAGATCTTGAAGTGGTGGTTGTGCGACCGGTAGAGGGTGTAGAAGTTCATCGCGCCTGACCGGGCACGGAACTTCTCGTCGGCGACGATCGCCGTGCTGTTGTCCGCGACCACGCGCCGGTAGTCGCCGCAGAGCACGTCCAGGTGGGTGGGCATGTGCTGGAGGTGGCCGGCGTCGGGGACCAGGCCGCGCAGCCGGTCGGCGGCGGGCAGGGCGGTCTCCGGGGCGGCGGACATCTCCATCAGGTGGATGTAGAGGTGCAGGAGGCCCGGGTGGCGTGAGCCGGCGTCGGTGTCGATCGCCCGCTCCAGGACGGCCTTCGCGGCGAGGGTGCGCGAGCCCTCGGTCGGCTCGCCGGTGCGTACGTCCCACAGCTGCCAGGGGGTCAGGTTCATCAGCGCGTCGGCGTACAGGGTGGCCACGTCGAGGTCGTCGGGGGCGAGTTCGTACGCCGTGCGCATGCTGTCCGCATACGGCTCGTTCCACACCGAGCAGTCCTCGACGGCCTCCGCCTGCGGATAGCGGGCCCGCAGGGCGCCGATCAGGGCCTGTTCGACGGGTGTGGCACCGGCCGCCCTGCGCTGCGCGAGTTCGACGGCGGCGTGGGTGCGGGCGACGGTCGCTGCGAGGTCCTCGCCGTCGAAGAACTCCCAGGGCTTGTTGTAGTTGGGGCCGAGGGCGTACGCGATACCCCAGTGGGCCATGGCGCAGTCGGGGTCGGCAGCGGCGGCGGCCTCGAAGCAGGCGACGGCCTCCTCATGGTGGAAGCCGTACGTCCACACCAGGCCCCGGTCGAACCACTTCTGGGCCTCGGCGGACGTCGTCGTCACGGTCCGCCCGTGGGTACCGAGGTCGTAGTCGTAGTGATCCATCCGTGTCTCTCCCGGTCTCCCGCTCCGCTGAGGCCTGTCCGGCGAGACTAGAGCCCGGCTGCGGCCCTCGGCAGCACGCGTTTCCGCTGCCTCCCGCCCCGGCCCCGCAGAGTCCGGTCATAAGATCACCCTCGTAGGCGCGAACGATGTTGACGGCCGGGGTGCGTGTCAACGTCCGTGCGGGGTGCGGGAAGTGACGAGAGGAAACGGCGTGAGCGAGCAGGGCAGCACGTCAGAGGGACGCGGCCGGCTGGACACCTCGGTGGCCCACAACGCCAGGGTGTGGAACTACTGGATCGGCGGCAAGGACAACTACGTCGTCGACCAAGGGGTCGGCGACCACATCGACGCCATGTTCCCGCTGATCCGCAGCGTGGCCCGCGCCGACCGCGCCTTCCTCGGGCGGGCCGTGCGCTTCCTGGTCGCCGAGCGGGGAGTGCGGCAGTTCCTGGACATCGGGACGGGGCTGCCGACGGTGGACAACACCCATGAGATCGCCCAGCGAATCGCGCCCGAGTCACGGATCGTGTACGTCGACAACGACCCGATCGTGCTCGCCCACGCCCGTACGCTGCTGACCGGCACCCGTGAGGGGGCCACGGACTACATCGACGCGGACGTCCACCACCCCGACGCCATCGTCACCCGGGCCGCGCAGACCCTCGACTTCGAGCGGCCCGTCGCCGTGATGATGCTCGGCATCCTGAATTTCGTGCTCGACACCGCCAAGGCGCAGGACATCGTGCGCAAGGTCATGGCGTCGGTGCCCTCGGGCAGCTATCTGGTGCTGACGCATCCGACGACCGACTCGGATCTCGGCGGTGAGGGAAACATCGAGGCGATGAAGTTCTGGAACGAGAACGCCACCCCGCCGATCACCGCACGCCCCCGTGCCGAGGTCGCCGCATTCTTCGACGGCCTGGATCTTCTCGACCCGGGGCTCGTCTCCTGTGCGCAGTGGCGTACGGAGAGCGACTCCGCCGCTACTCTTCCGCAATTCGGTGCCGTCGCCCTGAAGCCCTGACCGGACAAAGCAGGAACTTGGGCGAGCGGGGCAGCGTTTTCTCAGGATCATTTCAGGCGCGTATTCATATGCCGTCGGCGATAATTGGCACATGAGTACGGCAACGTCTGAACTACTGGCCGCGTCGAGCGATCTACTCAACGTAACGGCCGCATTTATCGCGGGCCTGTTCATCGCTGGTGCACTGATCTGGGCCTTCTGGTTCGGCATGCGGGTACGGGACCGGGAATCCGCCCGGCCCCGCCCCGACGAACAACCCACACTCCCGCCCTCCGGTCCCGTTCACGAGGTCCGCGAGATGAGGGAGCCCGACGAAATGCCGCGCGCGGCGGCCGAGCGGGAACGGCTCATGCCGTACGAGCTCCACCCCGCGTCGACGAAACGACGCAAGGACCAGCAGCGGGGGCGCTGGGACCCCGGTTCCAGCGGCTCCTTCGGCAGTGGCGGCCTGGGACGCCACTGAACCCCCTCCGATCCCTCTGATCCCGCCGCGCCCCGGCCCCGCGACCTGCGGAGCGTGGTGCGCGGACTACGGAGAGCTGTCCGGACGCGGTTGTACACAACGTGAGGCAACCATTCACTCGTTCGATTCGTATAACTCCTTGGAGGCGGGGCACGGGGGACGGGACGGTAATCCCGGAGTGCCAGCGTCCACTTGACCGACGTCGTCGCCGATCGAGGAGAAGCGATGCAGCTGTTCGTTCTGAACTACGCGCGCCCGACTGAGCAGTTGGAGGTGAGCGCTCCGTACAGCTATGACTGCGCACTGCAGTTGAATGTGCTTCCGGGCGGGCGGATAGCGGCTCATGACCATGCTGTGATGCGTGAATTCGGAGCCACCACGTCGACCGCCGGGTCCAAGACACACTTCGACGACTGAACATGGATCTGACGCGATGACGGTCCTGGTTCTGACGTCCGAACAGGATGTGACGGCGGATCTCGTGGTGGCCCGGCTGAACAGCACCGGTATTCCCGTGGTCCGGCTCGATCCCGCCGATCTGCCCGGCGATGTCGCCCTGTCCGGCGAGTATGTGCACGGCGCTTTTCGTGGGCATCTGTCCGTCGGCGGGCGGCTCGTCAGCATGGGCGGGCTGCGGTCCGTGTGGGTGCGCAGGCCGGGGGTTCCGGGGGCGCGGGCCGCCGAGCCGTCCGGCTGGCTCACCGAGGAGTCCTCGCAGGCCTTCTACGGCATGCTCCGGGGTACGGGCGCGCGCTGGATGAACCATCCCGACGCGGCCGGCCGGGCCCGTCACAAGCCCTGGCAGCTGCATCTCGCGCAGCGCAGCCGGCTGCCCGTGCCGGCGACGCTGATCACGACGTTCCCGCAGGCCGCCCGTGACTTCGCGCAGCGCTTTCCCGACCTGGTCGTCAAGCCCGTCTCCGGGTCGCATCCGCAGGAGCCGCCCCGGGTGGTGCCGACGAGCCGGGTGGCACCGGATGTCGACTTCACCGCCGTGGCCTTCGGGCCCACCCTGCTGCAACGCCGGGTCGACAAGCGGGCCGACATCCGGCTGACGGCGGTGGGCGACCGGATCCTCGCCGCCCGCAAGGCCGTCGCGTCGGACGCGCATCCCGACGACGTCGACGTGCGGTTCGCTCCCTCGGACGAGCCGTGGCGCCCGGTCGAGGTGTCACCGCGTATGACCGAGGCCGTGCACCGGTATCTGCGGGAGGCCGAACTCGCCTACGGGGCCTTCGACTTCGCCGAGGACGCCGACGGCATCTGGTGGTTCCTCGAATGCAATCAGTCGGGCCAGTTCGGCTTCGTCGAGATGGACACCGGGCAGCCGATCGCCCGCTCTGTCGCCGACTGGCTGGCCGGAGAAGGACCCGACGGACAGCCCCATCCGAATGGCCCGCAGGGGTCCGTGCGTACGGCTCCCTGAAAAGGCCGTCGCTGCCTGAAAAGGGCCGTCGCCCTCAACATGCCACCCTCTACCGTGAGTTCATGGACTTCAGCGTGGTCGCCGCGGCCCGTGAGGACGGTGGTCAGGTCGACGAGCCGGTGCGGGTCGGGGTGGCCGCCGACCGGCTCGGGTTCCGTGAGGTGTGGGCCGGTGAGGGGCCGACGTGGGACGCGTTCGTCCTCGCCACGGCCATCGGCCTAGCGACCGGGCGCGTCGCCCTGACCGCTGGTCCCGTGCCCGTGTCCGTACGCGATCCGCTGACGATCGCGCGCGGCGCGGCGTCCGTCGCGGCTGCCGTGGGGCGCCCGGTCGGGGTCGCGCTGGGCACCTCCAGCAGGCGGGTCGTCGAAGGCGTGCACGGGGTGCCCCGCGTCCGTCCGGCGGCCACGCTCGCGCACAGCGCGGAGGCTGTACGGGGTCTCCTGCACGGGGAGCCGGGCGAGCCGCTCGCGCCTGGGAGCGTCTTCCAGCGGCGGCACCGGCCGCCCGGGGGCCCGCTCACGGTGGCGGCGTTCGGTGACCGGGCGATCTCCGTGGCGGCCGCCCACGCCGACCGGATGGTTCTCGACGTCGTCTCGCCGGAGCAAGTGCGGGAGCTGCGGGGGCAGTTGGAGACGGCGTCGAAGCGGGCGGGGCGCGTCTCGCCACCCCGGCTGGCCGCCTGGCTGCCGGTCGCCGTCGACCCCGGGCCCGAGGCGCTCGACCAGGTCCTGCGGAGCGTCGCCGGCTATCTGGCCGTACCGGGCTACAGCGACATGTTCGCCGCGGCCGGGTTCGGAACGGCGGTGGAACTCGCGCGTTCCGGTGCCCCGGTGGACGCGTTGCTCGCCGCATTGCCGCCGGAGGCCGCGGGCACGGTCGCGCTGGTGGGTGGCATCGACGCCGTACGCGCCCGGATCGACGCCTATGCCGGGGCCGGGCTGGACGAGATCGCCCTGGTGCCCGCCACCGCCGGTGATCCGGCGGGCGAGCGCACGCTCACGGCTCTGGCGGACCTCGTCTGATCGCTCGTCGGTCCTGCCGCCCAGCGGACATCACAGCGACGCGAATTGGTATGGACCTGCCAAGGGTCAGCCGCTAGGCTCTGGCCAGCCACACGTGTGAGAGCGCTCTCAGAGTACCGCCGTTCCACCCCACCTTGCTGGAACAACGAAGGGCAACTCCCTTGAGACGCAGGACGATCACGCGCGCCTCCCTGGCCGCGACACTGCTCATGCTCGGCACCTTCACCACGACGGGCGTCCTGCCCGCAGCCGCCGACTCCTCCCCCACCGCCAAGGCGACCACCACATCCGCCTCCTCCGCCGAAGCACCGGCCTCGGCCGGACTTCTCGCCGCCATGCAGCGCGACTTCGGGCTGACGAAGCCGCAGGCCGAGGCACGCCTCGCCGCGGAGAAGACGGCGACGGCCGCCGAGCCGAAGGCCCGCCAGGCCGCAGGTGCCTCCTACGGCGGCTCCTGGTTCGACGCCGACAGCGGCCGGCTGTCCGTCGCCGTCACCGCGGACGCCTCCCCCGCCACCCTCAGCGCCGTCCGGGCCACCGGAGCGACCGTCCGCACGGCAGCCCACAGCGCCCGGCAGCTCGACGTCACGCGGGCCCGCCTCGACAAGCTGGACGCGCCCGACGGAGTCAGCGGCTGGCACGTCGACCCCAAGGGCAGCGCGGTCGTCGTGACCGTCGTCGCCGGCCGGCAGGGCGACAACGATGTCGAACAGTTCCTCGACCGGGCCCGTGCCGCAGGCCCCGTCACGGTCGAGAAGACCGCCTCCGCCCCGAGCACCTTCGCCGCCGGAACCGTCGGCGGCGACCCGTACTACACGGGCAACGTCCGCTGTTCCATAGGGTTTTCGGTGCACGGCGGATTCGTGACCGCCGGGCACTGCGGCAGCGCCGGCGCCGGGGTCAGCGGCTGGGACCGGTCCTACATCGGCAACTTCCAGGGCTCCTCGTTCCCCGGCAACGACTACGCCTGGGTCAACGTGGGCAGCGGCTGGTGGACCGTACCGGTCGTGCTCGGCTGGGGCACGATCCCCGACCGGCTCGTGCGCGGCTCGGCCGTGGCGCCCGTCGGCACCTCCATCTGCCGGTCGGGGTCGACCACGCACTGGCACTGCGGGACGGTGCAGGGCCTCAACGAGACCGTCAACTACAGCCAGGGCGCGGTCTATCAGATGACCAAGACGAGCGTCTGCGCCGAACCGGGCGACTCCGGCGGCTCGTTCATCAGCGGCGACCAGGCCCAGGGCGTCACCTCCGGCGGCTGGGGCAACTGCACCAGCGGGGGCCAGACCTGGTTCCAGCCCATCAACGAGATCCTCAGCCGGTACGGCCTGACCCTGCACACAGCCTGAACAGGCCTCTCCTGACCAGGCGTTGGTGAACTCCCCCGTTGGCGGCACGCGTACGCTCCGCGTGCCGCCGACGGGCTTGTCCGCAGGGTCAGTTCGGCAGGTCGGCCGGGTCGGTCGCCCAACCGGTGTCCGGCTGCTCGGAGAGACCGAAGGCGAGCGTGCCGCCCCGCAGGGTCAGACCGGGTCCGACCCAAGACCTGCCCTCCGTACGGCCGTTGAGGCGCACGGCATCGACGTACACGTGCGTGGCGTCGGCCTCGGGGGCGCTGATCCTGATGTCGGTACGGCCCGGGCGGTCCAGCACCGCGGACGGGAAGAGCGGGGTGCCCAGCAGCAGGTTCGCGCTGCCGGGGGTCTGCGGATACAGCCCCAGCGCGGAGAAGACGTACCAGGCGGACATGGTGCCGAGGTCGTCGTTGCCGGGCAGACCCGAGGGCCCGGTGCCGTACACGGTGTTCAGGATCTGGCGTACGGTCGCCTGGGTCTTCCAGGGCTGGCCCAGGGCGTTGTAGAGCCAAGGGGCGTGGATTCCGGGCTCGTTGGTGGGGTCGTAGCGCAGCGCGTCACCGCCTCGGACGGACCACGACCCGTCCGGATTGTGGAAGAAGCCGTCGAGGCGGGCGGCGGCCTGTTCGCGGCCGCCCATCGCGGCGGCCAGGCCCTGGACGTCCTGGGGCACCATCCAGGTGTAGGTGGCGCTCGTGCCCTGGGCGAAGCCGCGGTCGCTGCCGGGGCTGAAGGGGGTCACCCAAGAGCCGTCGAGGTTGCGGGCCTGGATGTAGCCGCCGGTGGCGGTGGCCTCCGGGTTGAAGACGTTGCGCCAGTAGGCGCCCCGTTCGGCGAGGGCCGCGGCCTCGGTGTCCCGGCCGAGCAGCTTCGCCCACCGTGCGAGCGCGTCGTCGGCGACGGCGTCCTCCAGGGTCTCGGCGGCGCCGCCCCAGCAGTGGCACACGTCCTGGGCCGCGTAGTGCGAGGTCAAGTACTGGGCCAGGTTGGGGCGTTGGCCGACGCACTGGCCCGGGCAGCCGGCGTCCAGAAGGCCGTCGGGATGGGGCACGGTGGCCTGCCGTACGAGTGAGTCGAAGGCGCCCTCGTAGTCGAAGTTGCGTACTCCCATGGCGTAGAAGGTGGCCAGGGTCGCGGCTGACGGGTCCCCCGTCATGACATGGGTGGCGCCGCTGATGTGCACCCAGCGGTCCCAGACTCCGCCGTTCTGGCGGGCGAAGTTGTAGAGCGACTGGGCGAAGTCGCCCGCCACCGTGGGTTTCAGCAGGGCGAGCAGCTGTATCTGTGCCCGGTACTGGTCCCAGCCGGAGAAGTTGCTGTACTGCGCCCGCTGCCCGCGCGCCAGCCGGTGCACGGCGCCGTCCATGCCGTAGTAGCGGCCGTCGGTGTCGCTGATCAGGTTCGGCTGCATGAGGGCGTGGTAGAGCGCGGTGTAGAAGGCCGTACGGCGGGCCGGTTCACCGCCCTCGACACGTACGGTGGCCAGCTCCCGGTCCCAGGCCCGCGCGCCGGCCTCGGCCACGTCGGCGACGGTCGCGCGCGGCGGGATCTCCCGGCGGAGGTTGGTCTCGGCGCCCGCCTGGCTGACGTACGAGATGCCGATCCGCATCCGGACATCGTTGTCGGAGGACGTGTCGAAGCCGACCCAGCCGCCGGAGCCGCGTCCCGCGCGGTCGGCGCCGGTCGCGTATCCCTCGCCTCCGGAGTCCGTGGTCGAGCCGGGTGAGAGCGTGCTGTCGTGCCAAGTGCCGGTGGTGGCGAAGGCGCGGTCGAAGGAGGCGCTGAAGTACAGCTTGTAGTAGCTCTTGCGGTTGTTGACGCCGCCGTTGGCGCGCCGCCCGCAGAAGGCGCCGGTGAGCACCCAGCCGGTCACCTTGCGGTGGGCGGCGTCGATGTCGATGTGCGCGTTCTCGCTGCCGTTGAGGGAGTTGGAGACGCGGAAGAGGAGGTTCGCGGGCCGGTCGCTCGGAAAGCTGAAGTCGGCGACACCGGCGCGCCGACTCACGGCCAGGTCGGCACTCGCGCCCGACTTCAGACCCAGCGTGTAGCGCCCGGGCACGGCCTTCTCCTCCGCGTGCGAGAAGTCGGCGGCGTAGACGGCGTCCTTGGTGTCCGCCGAGGGCGAGGACGTGACGTCCCCGACGAACGGCATGATCGGTACGTCCCCTGCGGCGCCCGGGTTGCAGCCGGCACCGTTGACATGGGTGAGGCTCAGCCCACGGATACGGGTGACGCCGTACTGATAGCCGTTGGCCGCGCCCGTGCTGGTCTGATCGCCCGTCGTACTGGTCGGCGACCAGGCGATCATGCCGTACGGGAGGGTGGCACCGGGATAGGTGTTGCCGCCGTTCGCAGAGCCGATCAGGGGATCCACGAGCGAGGACGGCCGCTCGGCGGCTGCCTCGACGGCGGTCGCCGGGGCGGGAACCGCCAGCGCGAGGGCGGTGGTTGTCAGCACGGCGGCAAGTCGGTGTACCAACCGTCTTGCGCTGCTCGGCCGTTGAGGGCGCATGGGCACGATCACCTTTCGGAGAGGGGCATTTGGGCACGGGGTGCGGATGAGGGTGGCGCCTGAGGTTAGGAGGTCGCGCGGTGGGTGGGAAGTGACGTCGGCGACGGGGTGGTGAAGGGGAGGTGAACGGTGGGGCGGGGGTGGGGAGTTGGGGGGTACGGGGCGTTGGTGCCCGGGGCCGTCAGGGCCGGGGGGCCGGGCCTTGGGGCCGAGGCCCGGAACCGAAGCCGGGACCGGGGCCGGGACCCGAGCCGGAACCGAGACCGGAGCCGGGACCTGGACCGGAGCCGGGGGCGGAGCCGAGGCCCGGACCCGAACCGGGACCCGGACCGGGGGCAGGCCCCGAGCCGGGGGCAGGACCCGAGCCGGAACCGGGGGCGGGGGCAGAACCGGGGCGGAACCGGAGCCGGAGGCAAGGCTCGGAGCCGGGACCGGAACCGGGACAGGGGGCCGGGGGCGAGGGCCGAGGCCCGGAGCCGGAACCCGGACCGAACCGGGACCCGACCGGAGCCGGAACCCGGACCGGAACCGGAGCCTGGGCCCGGACCCGAACCGGGACCGGAACCGGAGGCGACGCTCGGGGCCGGGGCCGGGGCCGGGACCAGAGCCAGGACCGGGACCGGAGCCGGGACCGGAGGCGACGCTCGGGGCCAGAGCCGGGGCCGGGGCCGGGGCCGGGGCCGAAGGCCCGTCAAACCTCGGGCCCCAGGGCCCGCGCCTCACGCCTCACGCCTCACGGCTCACGGCTCACGGCTCACGGCTCCAGCTTCCTGAGTTGTGCGTTGGTGTAGCGGGTTCGGCGTAGGCGCTCGGGGAGTGGGGTGCGGTAGTCGGGGAGTAGGCGTTGGGCGTGGAACGCCGTCTTCAGGAAGGCTCGGACGGCGCGCTCTCGGCGGGGGCTGAGCCAGCCGATGCCGTGGAGGCGGCAGACTCGCTCGCCGGCGAGGTAGCGGGTCAGGTCTCGGCCGAACGGGCGTAAGGGGGACGGGAACCAGCGTTCGGCGAAGAAGTCCATCATCGCGGTCGCCACGCGGCGGCCGGCCTCCGTCTGCTCGTACGGCCGGGAGTCGAACTTCGCGGCGAACTCGGTCATCGCGTTCCAGTCCTCGGGGAACACCTCGCCCGCCAAGGGGCCGGACTCTCGTTCCAGGAGGCGGAAGAGCGTCTGCGCCCAGTGGTGCCACGCGGTCTTCATGTTCTCGCTCGTGCCCGGCAGGCCCAGCGAGGTCTGCAGCCGGTCGCCGAACGTGGCCAGCAGGACCAGGGGATAGACGAAGTCGTCGATGTCGTCGAAGTTGCCGGGGAGGTGCGGGGTGCGGCGGGCGACGCCCAGGTGGATGCGGTTCAGGCGTTCGGCGGCCTTGCGGCCGGCCTCGCTGGACAGGCCGTCCACCATCCAGGCCGTCAGGAAGTCGTTGCCGTCCTGGAAGCGCCGGTGGGGCCTCCTCTCCAGCTTCGCGGTGTGGGCCAGGGTGGCGGACCCCATGCTCGGCTGCATCATGCGCATCGTGCCCGGATAGATCATCATCGCCAGGGCGAACTCAGGGACGCGGTAACCGATGTAGAGCGAGATCATGCGCTCCCAGTCGGTCTCCGGGTCCATTCGGGCAAGCTCACGGTCCACCCATCTGTACCTTCGGCGCAACGCCGCTGCCCTCCCCGTACAGAACGGCACATGCCGTCAAATCCCTTTCACCACAAGGTAGTTGACCGGCCATGGAGCATGATGCGCTCCGCTATGCTCGACCCCTTCGAACGAACGACGACCGACCGACCGAACAGGAACGTGAGAGCGCACGTGACATCCGGAGACGGCGATCACCCATCGGCGACGCGTTCGGAACGCGGCTCGGGGCACGGATCGGTGCACGGCTCAGCAAAGCTGATCGCCGGTCGGTATCTGCTCCACGACATCCTCGGCAGGGGCGGTATGGGCACGGTCTGGCGCGCCCACGACCAGCTGCTCGACCGGCCGGTCGCCGCCAAGGAGCTGCACATCCTCACCCACGGCGACGAGGAGCACCGCATCCGGGTGCGCCGCGCCATCCGTGAGGCACGCGCGGTCGCCCGGGTGCCGCACCCCCATGTGGTCGGCGTCCATGACCTGGTCGAGGCCGAGGACCGGCTGTGGATCGTCATGGAACTCGTCAACGGGCCCTCGCTGGCCCACCGGACCGCCGAGACCGGCCCCCTCACGCCGCAGCACACAGCCACCCTGGGCCTCCAACTGCTCGACGCGCTGGAAGCCGTGCACAACGCCGGCACCCTGCACCGGGACGTCAAGCCCGCCAACGTCCTGCTGCGCCGGGACGGCAGCGCGGTTCTCACCGACTTCGGCATCGCGGCCCTGGACGACGGCGAGTTCCTGACGACCACCGGCGAACTGATCGGCTCCCTGGAGTTCATGGCGCCCGAGCGGGTCACGGGGGCGGAGGCCGGTCCCGCATCCGACCTGTGGTCCCTGGGCGCGACCCTCGCCACGGTCTGCGGCGGGCTGTCCCCGTTCCGCAGACCGGCCGCACCCGCGACGCTGCACGCAGTGGCGTACGAGGAACCCGTCCTGACGGAGCGGCTCGGCCCGCTGCGCCCGGTCGTCGAGGCGCTGCTGCGCAAGGCTCCGGCGGAGCGCCCCTCTGCAGCCGTCGTACGTTCCGCGTTGCAGCGGGTCACGGCCGGGGAGACGTCGGAGATGTCCGCCGAGCCGCTGCCCCCGGCGACCGTGCGCGTACGTCGGCCCTCGCACCCGACAGCCGACGCGGACACGGTGACCAGCGGGCACGGGCGGCCGGTCCCAGCCGGACAGACCGTACCGACGGCGCGGCACACCACTTCGCTCAAGCCCCAGCAGCAGCGGTCGTCCCGCTCGACGGGGCCGAAGCGGCTGCTGTGGGCACTGGCCGGGACAGCTGTACTGGCGGCGGGCGTCGTGGGCGGTCTCTTCCTCACCGGGACGCTGCCGTTGAAGGAGGGCCCGAAGACGACGACCGTCAATCAGGTCGTGCAGTCGGCGACCGGCTGGCAGCCGGTGACCGGAGCGGCCGTCCAGCGGGGAGACCAGGTCACCGTGCGATTCGTCTCGGGAGAATGGACGGTCGACCACCGGAACATACCCATGACCGGGCCGGCCGGCTACGACGCGGACACCGACGCGTTGCTGGACGGCGCGAAGGACTGCAAGGTCAAGCCCGCGGCACCGTTCGGCACCCTGCTGGCCGTCCTCACGGGCACCAAGGACTTCCCCGTCCACTCCGTCGGGCGGAGGCTGACCTTCCGGGCGGCCGGGAACGGCACCCTGCAACTGGGCATCAACGACTCCGCCGGGGCCTGCTCCGAGGACAACCGGGGCACGCTGACCGTGCAGGTGAGCGTCACGCACCAGCCCTGACGGACCGGTCACCGACACCAATATTGTTAATGGGATCCATTTTCATGTAGCGTCCTGTCTCGCTCACCGACCGAGGAGGACTCCCATGGCCGTTCCCAAGCGGAAGATGTCCCGCAGCAACACCCGGCACCGCCGCGCCCAGTGGAAGGCGACCCCGACCCAACTGGTACAGGTCACCGTCGACGGGGTCGCACACATGGTGCCGCAGCGCCTGGTCAAGGCGTACGAACGCGGGCTCATCCAGCCCTGACCGGACCTGACCTCCTCGACCCCAGGCTCAGTTGTTCCAGCTCTCGTCGTACGGGTCGCGCGGCGTCGGGACCGGCTTCGCCTCGGCGATGTCGAAGAACGGGATGATGCCGTTGTTCACCGGGTCCTTGGTCCGCTTGGCGGTGTAGGTGCCGGTGAGTTCGAGCCAGGTGTCCGGTTGGATGACCGGGGGGATCCGGCCGGTCAGGCCGACCTTGACCGGCTGGGCGTCGGCGGCGCAGCAGTTGAGGGCCATCCGGACCAAGTACGGGGTGCCCTTGCCGTCGAGCGCGACGAACCCGGTGATCGCGATCCGCCGGTCGCCCAACGAGCGCCCGTGGTCGTAGGCCGCACGGCCCGCGTAGTCGACGAGGCTGAGGCGTACGGGGTCACCGGAGGGCAGCGGCGCATAGGCCAGCGGCGCCTGGAGGGCCGTACCCGTGCGCAGGGCGCTGTAGGAACCCAGGGCGGGCGGGGCGACCAGGATCAGCGCCAACAGGGGCAGGACCAGGAGCCAGGAGACGCGCGGTTCACGGTGGACATGGCCGTGACCCTCCTCAACCCCCTTGTCCGAGCCGGTCCTTGAGCGTTTCCGCTCGTACCAGACCGTCGCCAGCGCGGCCACGATCAGGACCAGTCCGGCGCCGACGACCAGTGGCTGGAGCCCTGCCTTGACGTACCGCAGATAGAGGTCGGTGGTGCCGGCGTGCACCATCGCTCCACCGACCAGGAACAGGACGACCGCCTGTGCCTGCCGGTTCACAGGAGCACCGCCCCGACAAGCACCGACGACGCCACAGCCATGACGAAGGTGGCGGGCGCGAAGCGGAGGGCGAAGCCTCGGCCGAAGGTCGCCGTCTGCATGGCGAACAGTTTCAGGTCGATCATCGGGCCGACGACGAGGAACGCCAGCCGGGCCGTGAGCGAGAACTGGGTCAGCGACGCGGCGACGAACGCGTCAGCCTCCGAGCAGATCGACAGCAGCACCGCGAGGACGGCGAGAGCGAGGACCGACACCACGGGGTTGTCGGCCGCGAGGCTCAGCCAGCGCTCCGGCACCACTGACTTCAGCGTGGCCGCGGCCATCGCGCCGACGACCAGGAAGCCGCCCGCGTGCATCACGTCGTGCCGTACGGAACTCCAGAAGGCGGCGCCCTTGCCGAGGCCCTCGTCCGACGGATGGGCCGGCGGGCGCAGCCAGTCGGCGCGGCCGAGCCGCTGCCAGAGCCAGCCCATCGCGCAGGCGACCAGCAGACTCGCGACGAACCGGGCGACCACCATCTCCGGGCGGCCCGCGAACGCGATGGCGGTCGCGGTGAGCACGATCGGGTTGATCGCCGGGGCGGAGAGCAGGAACGCCAGCGCCGCCGCCGGGGCGACACCCCGCCGCACCAGCGCCCCCGCCACCGGCACGGACGCGCACTCACACCCTGGCAGCACCGCTCCGGCCATCCCCGCGACCGGCACCGCGAGGGCGGGCCGACTGGGCAGGGCGCGGGCGAAGAACGACGGCGGTACGAACACCGCGAGCAGCGCCGACAGCAGCACACCGAGGACGAGGAAGGGCAGTGCCTGGACGACGACGGCGACGAACACCGTCATCCAACTCTGCATCACCGGCGCGGACACCGCCCCGCGGATCGGCCCCTGCAGGGCGACCACCAGGATCAGCAGCATCGTCAGGACGAGCGGCGAGTTGAACTGCCAGCCCTGCTGCTCGCCGCCCGGATCCCCCTCCGGCGCCTCCGTGTCGCGGTGGCCGGCCCCGGGCGGGGCCGCTTTGGTGATGCTCACGGGCGAGGTACCTCCGGGCGTGGCCGTGCTGTGTGCGTGCGTTCCCTACCAGTTCAGTACGCCCGGACGGGCGCTGTTGCTCATTTTGCGAGACAGAGGAACGAGCTTAGGTTGGCGCGTATGCAGTCCTACACCATTGGTCAGGCCGCCCGTCTGCTGGGCGTGAGCCCCGACACCGCCAGGCGGTGGGCCGACGCGGGGCGGGTGAAGACCCACCGTGACGAGGGCGGGCGGCGGCTGATCGACGGACGGGATCTGGCCGCGTTCTCGACCGAGTTGGCGAGCGCGAACTCCGGCGCGGGCAGCGGCTCCGGCGAGGAGGAGCCGTCGTACACCTCGGCCCGCAACGCGTTCCCCGGCATCGTCACGGCCGTGAAGCTCGGCGATGTGGCGGCCCAGGTCGAGATCCAGGCGGGCCCCCACCGGCTGGTGTCGCTGCTGACCCGGGAGGCCGTGGAGGAACTCGGTCTCGAAGTCGGCGTGGAGGCCACGGCCCGCGTGAAGTCGACGAACGTACATATCGACCGCGCCTGATCCGGGGCGGGAAATAATCGGTGGCCGTGTCCGCGGGGCATGGTTACGGTCGCGGCATGGTGGAGACATCCGGTACGTGCACCGACCAGTTCGCCTCCGTGCGCGAGGCGCTGGCGGCATCGCTGGCCGACAAGGACGTGGGCGCGTCCGTCGCTGTGCACCTCGACGGAGAGCCGGTGGTCGACCTGTGGGGCGGCCACCTCGACGAGGCCCGTACCGTCCCGTGGGAGCGCGACACCCTCACCAACACGTGGTCCACGACCAAGACGATGACGGCACTGTCCGCCCTGGTCCTCGCCGACCGGGGCGAACTCGACCTGGACGCGCCGGTCGCCCGCTACTGGCCGGAGTTCGCCGCGAACGGCAAGGACGACGTCCGGGTACGGCATCTGCTGGGCCATACGGCGGGCCTGCCCACCTGGGACGAGCCGATGACGCTCGACGACCTCTACGACTGGCCGACGGCCACCTCCCGGCTCGCCGCCCAGGCCCCGGCCTGGAAGCCCGGCGTCGAGGGCGGCTACCACGCCGTCACCTACGGCTACCTGGTCGGCGAGGTGATCCGCCGGGTCACCGGCCGCACCCCGGGTGTCTTCTTCGCCGAGGAGATCGCCGGTCCGCTGGGCGCCGACTTCCACATCGGACTGCCCGCCGAGCACGACCATCGGGTCGCGCCCGTGATCCCCCTGCCCAAGCGGGTTCTCGACCCGAACGCCGCCCTGCCGCGCGACCGCCCCGGCAACCCGCACCTCCCGCCCGCCACCGCCAACACGGAGGCCTGGCGGCGCGCCGAGATCCCCGCCGCGAACGGCCACGGCAACGCCCGCTCGGTCGCCGCCGTCCAGTCGGTCCTGTCCTGCGGCGGCACCGCACGGGGCGTACGGCTCCTGTCGGAGGCGGGCTGTGAGCGTGTCCTGGAGGAGCAGTTCCGCGGCACGGACAACACCCTGGGTGTGCCCATGCGCTGGGGCATGGGGTACGGCCTGCACGGCGGCCAACTCCCCAACCCCCGCACGTGTTTCTGGGGCGGCTGGGGCGGCTCGATGGTCCTGGTCGACATGGACGCGCGCCTGACCGTGGCGTACGTCATGAACCGGATGCTCGACCCGGAAGGCCTCGGCGACGACCGGGCGTTCATGATCCTGGCGGCGGCCTACGAAGGGCTGTCCGTGTAGGTGAGAGACTCGGCCGCGTGGAACGACCTCCCTCCTCCCCCACGTTCGACGAACTCCTCGGCCGGGCCCGCGCGCTGGTCAGGGACGACCGGCGTGCCGTGCTCGGTATCGCCGGGAGCCCCGGCGCGGGCAAGACGACGCTCGCCGAGCGGCTCGTCCGGGCCCTGAACGGCGACGGCACACCCTGGGTCGCCCATGTCCCGATGGACGGATTCCATCTCGCCGACGTCGAGTTGGACCGCCTGGACCTGCGCAACCGCAAGGGTGCGCCGGACACCTTCGACTCGGCGGGGTACGCGGCGCTGCTGCAACGGCTGCGTACCGGGGGCGAGGACGGCATCGTCTACGCCCCGAGGTTCGAACGGGTCCTGGAACAGCCGATCGCGGGCGCGATCCCGGTGTTCCCGTCGGCGCGACTCGTCGTCACCGAGGGCAACTACCTACTCCTGTGGCCCCGGGTCCGCTCGCAACTGGACGAGGTGTGGTTCTGCGAGCTGGACGAACAGGAACGCCTGCGCCGCCTCATCGCCCGCCACGAGGAGTTCGGCAAGACCCACGAGAAGGCGGTGGCGTGGGTACTGCGCTCGGACCAGCCCAACGCCGAGCTGGTAACGGCAACCCAAGACCGAGCAGACCTGGTCGTACAGACAGACGGGACTGCACCCACCTAGGGGCGCGGGGAACTGCGCGACCAGCCCCCACCGGCGGGCAGCCAAAGTCCCAGTCAGCAACCCGATACTGTCAGCTCCGGCTCACCGCGGGCATCGCCCGCCGCCTCGCCGATCACAGCCGTGAACCCCTCGGTGCGCACTCGAAGGCCGTCTGGCGTCGCCTCGAAGACCGGCACGAACTCGGCACCCTTTCCGTACCGCACGGCGAACACACTCAGCCCCTCCGGTGCGCCGGGCGCAGGCTCAGCCTCCAGCGCCGTGGAGCTGACCAGGTGCCGCCAGCCCTCGTCGGGGTTGCCATAGCCGCGCGGATCGGCCGCGAGGGCGAACGCCGCCTGCTCCTGGGTCACCTCGGCGCGGGCGTCGAAGTGCTCCACGCCCTCCGCCCCAGGGTGCGTCAGACGCAGGGTGCCCGCAGAGGCCACGGCACCCGCTTCCGCCGTACGGCGAACCCTGTCGCCGTCATCCGTGGCGTACGGCAGGCCCGCGAGCAAGTACGGCGCGCCGTCGAGGTGTTCGACGGCGACCGTGACCCACAGGGCCGTGCCGTCCGTGACGTACAGGGACCGCACATGGCGCAGGACGTGGTCGCGGCCGACGACCGGCTTGGTGACCAGCTTGGCCGCGAGGCCGTCGGTGCGGACGTCCCGTACCCGGACCTCGCCCATCGGGCGGCAGAGCAGGAAACCGTCCACGACCGGACCGAAGCCGTGCTGGCGGTTCACCGCAGCCGGAAGGTAGTACGTACCCGCCGCCTCGACCAGTGACGGGGTCATCTTGCTGTCGAAGGCCACCGAGACCGTGCCGGCGCGGAGTTGGTGGCGCAGGGGTTCGGTGGACGGGGTGCGGTGCCAGGGGGTGGTGTCCTGGATCTGCCAGACCAGCATCCACGCGAAGTGGCCGTCGATGCCGCCGTCCGGCTTGGCCGCGTGGCGGGCCCAGCGGCTGTCGCCCCGGTAGCGGCCGAGGTCGGCGCCGATGCGGTGGCCGAAGTAGCGCAGACCGAGGACCGATTCGAAGGCGGAGTGCTGTTCGCTGTAGCGGGGGCCGCCGTTGTCGTAACCGCCGTTCGTCAGGCGGGCGTCGATATAGCGGGCCAGTGCCTCGCCGTCCTCCGCGAAGATCTCCTCGCCGCTGATCCGGTGGGCCTGGGCGAGGAAGGAGAGGGAGATCGGGCCGTAGTTGTTGTCGTAGGCGCCGCCGTGCTCGGGGGGCAGGGCCGCGCCCCGGTCGCCCACCCGGTGGGCGCGGATCTTGTCGACGTACAGCGAGATCGCTCGCGACCTGACCAACCGCCCTTCCTCGGGAGGGAGATGGGGAGCCAACATCAGGCCGCCCACCACGCAGCCGATGGCCTGGTTGCCGGCCTCCTGCGGGTTGAAGAAGGTCGCCTCGGTCAGCCAGCGCCAGTAGCCGCGCGCCAACTCGACCAGTTCCGCGCGCTGTTCGTCGGCGACGAGCCCCTCGGCCGCGTCCAGGATGTTGACGGCCTGGAGCAGCGCCCACACCGTGCTCGGCCAGTCGCCGATGGGGTGGGCGCCGGACTCCAGTACGTAACGGGCGTACGGGAGACCGGAGTTGCGGGTCCGCAGGTTGGGGTAGCCGGGGTTGTCCTCGGTGTAGACGCGCTCGCGGAGGTGGAAGGCGAGGCTGCGGGCCACCGCCTCCGGCAGCCGCGGGTCCTTGCCGCGCTGCCAGGCCAGGGCCAGCAGCGAGGTGACGCCCAGGGAGGTGTCGCCGATGTCGTCGGTGGCGGCGGGGTGTTCGAGGTTGCCGTCGCGGGTGAGGCGAGTGAGCGCCTCACCCCCGTCGCGGGTGAGGCCGGGGTGGGAGTGGGGCCTTGGGGAGAGCCGGGGGGGGGGTCAGAGTGTTTGTATAGAAGTGTGTATA
>NZ_JBSFDA010000109.1:0-33362 GCF_053593675.1 Streptomyces sp. NPDC002156
GCCGCTTCCACGCCGGAGTGAAGAGCAGGGACCCTCAGGTCACGTCGTCGTAGCCGTTGACCCGTTCCGGGCCCGCCTGTTCGGGCAGGGCGCGCGTGGCGGAGACGGTCTCGATCTCGCCGATGTCCTCCGGGGTGAGGTCCAGGTCGGAGGCCTCGTCGTCGCCGGGGCCCTCCGCCTCGCGTCGGCGCTTGCGCCGGTCGTTCGTCAGCGAGAAGGCCACCGCGGCGAAGTACAGGATCCAGATCGGTCCGGCGAGCGCCAGCATGGTCAGCGGGTCCGTACTGGGCGTCGCGATCGCCGCGAACACCGTGATGCCCATGATCATGGCGCGCCACCAGCCGGCCATGCGCTTACCGGTGAGAATCCCGGTGATGTTCAGCATGATCAGCAGCAGCGGCAGTTCGAAGGAGAGACCGAAGACGAGCACCATGCGCGTGACGAGGTCGAGCAGGTCGTCCAGCGGCAGCAGGTTGTCGACGCCGAACGGCGTGAACTCGATCAGGACCTTCGCGGTGGTGGGGAGCACCCGGTAGGCGAAGTAGGCGCCGCCGAGGAACAGCGGGACACCGGACGCGACGAACGCGTACGCGTACTTCTTCTCGCTCTTGTGCAGACCCGGCGCGACGAACGCCCAGAGCTGGTAGAGCCAGACAGGCGAGGCGAGCACGACGCCGGCCATGAGCGACACCTTCAGCGCGAGCGTGAAGGGCGCGAGCAGGCCGTTGATCGTGATCTGCGCACAGGGGTTGTCCCCCTCCGACTGCTGCTTGGCCAGCTCGGAGAAGGATGACGGGCATCCGACCGAGTCGAGCACCGGCTTCGTGAAGAAGTTGATGATGTCGTTGTAGAAGAAGGCGGCCACGACCGTGATGACGATGATGGCCAGCAAGGCCTTCGCGACCCGGTTGCGGAGTTCACGGAGATGCTCCACGAGGGGCATCCGCCCCTCGGGATCCCTCCCCTTCTCCTCCTTGTTGCGGGCAGACTTGAGCAACCCACGTCCTCATCTCGTGCGGCAGGCCGGAGGCATCCGGCCTTGCGTCAGCGTCAGCGCTTGGTCGTGTCCGTGGGCTCGGTGACCGGACGCGAACTCGTCACGTCACCGGGGGCGGCCTGGATGGTGCGCTGCGCCGGGGGCTGCTCGTCGGTGTGCGGCGGGCCGGCGGGGGCCGTCTCCTGGCCCTCCGACTTCATCGCCTTGGCCTCGCTCTTCAGGATGCGCGCGGACTTGCCGAGCGAGCGCGCCATGTCCGGAAGCTTCTTCGCGCCGAACAGCAGGATGATGACGACGAGGATGAGAATGATCTCGGGAGCTCCGAGCCTTCCGAACATAAGTCTTTACCTTCTCACCGAGGCGGCTGTGTGGGGTGCTGTCCGATCGTTCGGACAGGTGTCCGACCGTCGTGTTGACAGCGATCGTAACGCTCGGGGGTAAACCTGAGGCAATCCCTGTGCGTACTCCCGGTCAGCGGTCCGGGCCTCTTTTTCCGGCCGCGATCAGCAGCGTACCTGCCGACACCGACAAGGTGACAGGGCGAAGTCGCCCAAAACACATCAACCCGAGGACTCACAGGAGAGCCGTCGGGGAGTCACAGCGCATCCACAGAGCGTGCCGTGTGCGCGGCGGCCCGCTCCAGGTCCTCGGCAGCCCGCCCGATCCGCCGCGCCGAGTCCGTGACCTGCTGTCCGAGCCGCTGCGCCTCCAGAAAAACCCGCACGGCGAGCACCCCGAGAACAACAAGCCCCAGGAATCCCACAGCAACAGCGAACATCGGCCAGAACATGGCCCTGAGCCTAGCCGTGTTTCTCGCCCCCGCCGCCCCTACCCGTCCCATCCTCGGGGGCTCCGCCCCCGAACCCCCGCTCCTCAAACTCCCCCAGAGGGGGGACCCCCAAGGGGCTGACATACCCAGCCCACCCGGCACTTGGTCAGAACCCCCCACCGAAGTCCCCGCCACCCCCGAAGTCCCCGCCGCCGAAGCCGCCCCCGTAGTCCCCGGAGTCGAAGTCCGCGCCGGACATGTCGCCGCCCTCGGGGCCGCGGAAGTCGCCGTAGCCCTCGCCGTAGTCGGCCGCGTAGGACGGGGTGGCCATCATGCTGCCGAGCATCGTGCCGACGAGGAGGCCGGGCAGGATGCCGCCGCCGAAGTAACCGCCCGCCCAGGGGCCGTACGCCGGGCCCGCGTCCCAGTACGGGCGGGGGCCTGAAGCCGTCTCCACCTCGCGGACGGCCGGGTCCTGTCCGTCGGCCAGGCGGGCCTGGTCGGCCGCGCAGACCGGGACCTCCCGGGGTGCGCCGCCCGCCGGGGTCCAGGTCGCGTCGGTGACCGACGGGCCGTGGCGCGGGTCGAAGAAGCAGGGGCCACGGCGTTCGGGCAGCGGGCGGCCCTCCCGGCGTGCCGCCAGTTGCGCCAGCGAGAAGCGGCCGTCCTCCAGCGTCTGCGTCACCGCGCGTACTTCCTCCGGGCGCCTCGTGGCCGCCATCAGCGACTTCGCCTTGTCGTAGGAGTCCAGCGCTCGTTCGTAGTCCGCGCGCATCGCGTCGTCGGCACCCGTCTCGGCGGGGTGGAAGTCGAGCCGGTCCAGTTCCTCGCCGAACGCCGTGATGTCCTCGTCCACGACGACCGTCAGCTTGGCCAGCGCGGCCCGCCTCTCCTCCTCGTGCCGTGCGCGGTTGCGCCGGACCAGTGCGTACGCGCCCGCGCCGCCCGCCGCCAGCACCGCGCCGACCGCGATCAGCGCACCGGCGTCCACCCCGCCACCGGAATCGCCGCCGCTCCAGGTGGCCGGTGCCGAACCGCCGACACTGCCGCGCAGCGCCGCGTCGACGAAGTCGTTGAGCTGGGCCTTCGGGTCGTCCGTGCCCTGCACGGCTGTGACGAGGTTGGCGACCGCCGGCTTGCTCAGCACGCCGTTGTCGGCCCGTGCACTGAAAAGGTCGCCCAGGCGTACGGCGTACAGGCCCGTGATGCCTGTCTCCGTACGGAGGTTCGTGAAGAGGTTCTCCGCCGGGTAGTCGGCCGGGAGAACGGCCACGAACAGCGGTTTGTCCGCGTCCTTGATCTTGGCGGCCAGCGCGTCCGCGTCGGCGGAGGAGAGGAGGTCCTTGGCCTCCGGGTCCACGTACACCGGGTCCGCTCGCAGTGCCTCGGCGACTTTGGAGAGGTCGGTGGCCGCCTGGGCGCCGGGCGCGGCGGCCGTCAGCAGCGCGAGTACCGCGAGTGCCGCTACGAAGGGCACCAGCAGTAGGCGTACGAGAGAACGGACCAGTACGGCCTTCATATCTTCGAAGCTACCCGAAACGGGACGCAAACGGGCACCCTCCGGGATGGGAGGGTGGGAGGTCTAGGCCCCCACCCCCCACCATCGCCGCTACTCCGCCGGCTCCACGCCCGCCCGCAGCAGCCCGTACGTGTACGCGTCCGCCAGGGCCTCCCAGGACGCGGCGATCACGTTGTCGGCCACGCCCACCGTCGACCACTCGCCCTTGCCGTCCGACGTCGAGATGAGGACTCGGGTCGTGGACTGGGTGCCGTGCTTGCCCTCCAGGATGCGGACCTTGTAGTCGACCAGCTCCAGCTTGGCGAGCGGCGGGTAGATCTTCTCCAGGGCCACCTTCAGGGCGCGGTCGAGGGCGTTCACCGGGCCGTTGCCCTCCGCCGTCGCGACGATGCGCTCGCCCTTGGCGAAGAGCTTGACCGTGGCCTCGTTGGCGTGGCTGCCGTCGGGGCGGTCCTCGACGATCGCGCGCCAGGACTCGACCTCGAAGTACGTACGGGCCCTGCCCTCGGCCTCGGCGCGGAGCAACAGCTCGAAGGACGCGTCCGCCGCCTCGAACGTGTAGCCCTTCAGTTCGCGTTCCTTCACCCGGGCGACGACCCGGGCGACCAGTTCGCGGTCGTCGCCCAGGTCGACGCCGAGTTCCTTGCCCTTCAGCTCGATCGAGGCGCGGCCCGCCATGTCGGAGACCAGCATCCGCATGGTGTTGCCGACCTGCTCGGGGTCGATGTGCTGGTAGAGGTCGGGGTCGACCTTGATCGCCGAGGCGTGCAGACCCGCCTTGTGGGCGAAGGCCGAGACTCCCACGTACGGCTGATGGGTCGAAGGCGTCAGGTTGACCACCTCGGCGATCGCATGGGAGATGCGGGTCATCTCGCGCAGTGCGCCGTCGGGGAGGACCTTCTTGCCGTACTTCAGTTCCAGGGCCGCGACCACCGGGAACAGGTTGGCGTTGCCCACGCGCTCGCCGTAGCCGTTCGCCGTGCACTGGACGTGGGTCGCGCCCGCGTCGACGGCGGCGAGGGTGTTGGCGACCGCGCAGCCCGTGTCGTCCTGGGTGTGGATGCCGAGGCGGGCTCCGGTGTCGGCGAGGACCGTGGCGACGACCGCCTGGACCTGGGCCGGGAGCATCCCGCCGTTGGTGTCGCAGAGGATGACGACGTCGGCGCCGGCCTCGGACGCGGCCCGGACGACGGCCTTCGCGTACTCGGGGTTGGCGCGGTAGCCGTCGAAGAAGTGCTCGCAGTCGACGAAGACCCGGCGGCCCTGGGAGCGGAGGTGGGCGACGGTGTCGCGGACCATCTCCAGGTTCTCGTCGAGGGTCGTACGCAGCGCCAGCTCGACATGCCGGTCGTGGGACTTGGCGACCAGGGTGATGACGGGTGCGCCGGAGTCGAGGAGTGCCTTGACCTGCGGGTCCTGGCTCGCCTTGCCGCCGGCCCTGCGGGTGGCGCCGAAGGCCACCAGCTGGGCGTGCTTGAAGTCGATCTCCTGCTGGGCGCGGGCGAAGAACTCGGTGTCGCGCGGGTTGGCGCCCGGCCAGCCGCCCTCGATGAAGCCGACGCCGAAGTCGTCCAGGTGCCGTGCGATGGCCAGCTTGTCGGCGACGGTGAGGTTGATGCCCTCGCGCTGGGCGCCGTCGCGCAGGGTGGTGTCGAAGACGTGGAACGAGTCGTCGAGCTGGCTGGGTTCGCTGGATTCCGTCATGATCTCAAGGCTCCTGGGATGTCGATCTCGGTCTGTACCGGAATGACCGGCTCCACCGTCCTCCAATGATCCCTCGCGCTCCTTCTCCGGCTGAAGGTGGGCCAGAAAAGCGAAAAACCCCTCGCGGGTGCGAGAGGTCTGCGCGCGGGTCGAAGACGACGATGGCCGCCCGTACCTGGTCGTACGTGGCGGTCACTGCGGACCGGCGCGCCTGCTGCCAATAATCGTGGCGAACGAGAGCACGGGGGCAGTCTGGCACAGACCGTCCCCGTGACTCGTGGGTGTCTCAGTATGCGAACCCCGGGTGCTCAGCGCATACGGCGGACGAACCCGTCCGAGTGACCGTTCGTGTCGCCCTTGACGATGTCGGTCGCGGACGACAGGAAGCCCACCAGCCTGCCGTCGCGGCTGAGCGACGAGGGCGCGCTGTACCCGGTCGGCTCGGTCGCGATACCGCCCGTGATCGTCCTGCTGACGAGGCGGGTGGTTCCGGTGCGCAGGTCGTGCAGATAGACGTTGTCGACGTAGTCGCCGGCCGGTGTCCGCACCGGGAAGTTGTACGCCAGGTACCGGCCGTCGCCGCTGAGGAGATTGCCGCTCAGGCTCCGCTCCCCCGGGCCGTCGTGCTGGATGCGGCGGGTGACGTCCGTGCGCAGGTCGCGTACGTAGAGGTAGAAGCCGTTCGGGGTCGGGTCGCCGACCAGGTCGGTGAGGGAGCTGAAGGCGATGTACCGGCCGTCGTCCGAGAGCGACCCGCCGACGGCACTGGCGTCGGCCTGCGACGGCGAGCCCGCGCTGTCGACGTTGGCCTGTTCCTCCTTGCCGGTCCGGCGGTCGAACACCATCAGTTCGCTCGGGCCGCCGCGCGGGTGGCGGATGTTGTACTCGACGTAGCGGCCGTTGCCGCTGATCCCGGTGCTGTAGACCGTCCACTCCGGGTGTTCGTGGCTGATCCGGGTGACCTTGCCGGTACGGCGGTCCGTGACGTACGCGGCGTGGTAGTTCGTGCCGCCCTCCATGCGGGCGATCGGTGCGTTGAAGGCGACGTACCGACCGTCGTCCGAGATCCCGACGCTGCCGTACGCGTTGGCGGTTCCGCCGTCGGGTGTCGTGCTCACCCGTTCCGTGCGGCCCGTGCGGCGGTCGTGGACGTACACGTCCTCGTGGGAGAAGCCGGTGGGCGGCTTTCCGCCCCAGTCGACGAGGTTCGTCGCGTCGGAGGTGAAGACGACGTACCGGCCGTTGCCGCTGATGCGCGCGTTGTGCGTGTCACCGCCCGTGGACTGGGTGCCGTCCGAGGCGACGCTGACGCGGGTCACCTTTCCGGTGCGCAGGTCGCGCACGAACGCGTCCCCGTCGCCGTTGGTGTCACCCGGCACGATGGTCGTGCCGTAGGTGGCGAACGCGGCGAAGCGGCCGTCGTCACTGAGGGTCGGCCCGCCCGAGTCGCCGTCGGACTGCACGCCCTCGGCCGACACGGTGACCCGCTCGGTGACGCCCGGTCGTGGGGCCTTCCCCGGCGCCGACGACGCCGTGGTCGTGGGAAGTGCGAGTGTGCCGGCGGCGAGTGCGGCGATGGTCGTCGCACGCACGAACCGCATGGCTCTGCTGGTCATGTGTTTCCCCGTTTCCCCCGGTGCACATTTCCCCTGTGCACTGTTCCCCCGGCCCCGTGCCGCGGGCTCACTGCGATGCAAACGCACCTTCACAGTAAGGGTCAATCGGTCTTATTGCGTACAACCTGGACGAGGGTTCACGCGTCCGTGTGGTTCTCATCCCGCCTGCAGGCCGGGCAGGAACTCCGCTGCCCCGAAGGCCGGTTTGAGGTCGGTGAACCAGGTCGCGTCCTCGTCGTACGCAGCGAAGAACGGACGGTCGACCAGGGCGGGGTCGCGCGCCTGGATGAGGTGCAGCACGAAGACCTTCTCGCCTGCCACCTCCGCGACACCGTCCACGCACACCTTGCCGGGCATCGCCGACATCACCGGGCCGCGCACGGTACGGGCGAGGCCGGAGACGCGGGAGTGGGCGTCCCGGAAGATCTGGTGGCCGCGGGCGAGCGGGACGCCGAAGTAGCCCTGCGGGCCCGTGTCCCGTTCCACGAACTGGTAGTACGGCACCGCGCCCAGTGTGGTCGTCTCGTCCCACAACTCGGCCCAGGCGTCGGCGTTGTCGTTGATCCCGGCCACCAGCGGGCCCTGGCAGCGGATCACGGCGCCGGTGTCGCGCACGCGCCGCATGGCCTCCCGTACGACGGCCGGGCGCAGCTCCTGCGGATGCGTGAAGTGGGCCATGAGGGCGAGGTGGCGGCCGCTCGCCACGACCTTCTCGAACAGCCGCAGCAGATCGTCGGCGTCCCGGTCGGTGGTGAACCGGTACGGCCAGAAGGCGAGGGACTTGGTGCCGACGCGGATCGAGCGGATGCTCTCGATCTCCAGCAGCGGGTCGACGTACCGGCTCAGTACCTCCGTACTCATCACCAGCGGGTCGCCGCCGGTGATCAGCGCGCTGCTGACCTCGGGGTGTGCGCGCAGGTAGGCCGTGGTGGTGGTGATGTCGTCGGTGGCGATGCGGAGTTCGGACTCGCCGACGAACTGCGGCCAGCGGAAGCAGTACGTGCAGTAGGCGTGGCAGGTCTGGCCCTGGCGCGGGAAGATCAGCACCGTCTCGGGGTACTTGTGCTGCAGTCCCGGCAGCCGGACGCCCTCGTGCTCGGGCACGTTGGCGTCCAACTGGCCGGAGGGGTGCGGGTTGAGGCGCATCCGGATCTCGTGGGCCGCGCGCTGGAGTTCGCGGGCGGGGGCGCCGTCGGCCAGCAGGCCCGCCATCTCGCGCACGTCGGGCGCGGGAAGCATGCCCGTCTGCGGGAAGGTGAGCCGGAAGATCGGGTCGCCGTCGGGCACGGCCGACCAGTCGATCAACTCGTCGACGACATAGGCGTTCGTACGGAACGGCAGCACCGTCGCGACCGCGCGCAGCGCCAGCCGGTCGGCGGGCGAGAAGGCGCCGACGCGCTGGAGCAGACCGTCCAGGTCACGGGGGGTGAGGGCGCGGAATCTCGGGCCCCCGCGCGGGGCCGGGTCGTGCGCTGAACTCACTGTGCAAGGGCCTCTATTCCGTGACCAGGGCCGGCGGTCGCAGCCAGACGAAGGCCGCCGCCGGTGCATCGTACTTCTCCGCGTAGTGCGCGGTGAGCTGCGCGTGCAGCTCGGTCTCGTCGTCGACCACGATCACCTCGTACGCGGCCGAGGGTGTCCCCAAGGCGTCGCTGTACGCGGAGAGTTGGTCGAGGCGGTGGCGGGCCAGGTAGGACACGAGGTCGTGCCCGGCGACGTACCACCGTTCGTCGACGACCACGAACCGGCAGGTGAACTCCCGCCGGGCGGCGGCCGCGTCGACCAGGGTGACCGGCATGTGGGTGAAGCGCTCCATGGGTTTGCTCTGCTGCCACAGTTCGTCGAACCGCTGCTCGACGAACGCGCCGAGCGGGGAGCGGACCGCGACTTCGAGCTGGACGCCCTCGCCGGAGAGGCGGCCGACGGTGAGGAAGGAGACGAGGGAGTGGCCGTCCCAGCGGTAGAGGGTCACTCCGGGCGAGGTCGAGCACAGCCGTACGTCGAGCAGGGTGCGGGCGTGGTCGTCGAGGCGGTCCCGGAAGGAGTGCAGGGTACGGAGGTTGCGCAGGATGTCCCGGCGGATGTCGGCGTGCCGTTCGCCCAGCTCCTGGCCGCGCAGGAGGACGGCGAGGGAGTCGGGGTCGAGGAGCAGGATCTGTACGCGGGCGCCGTGCGCGGTGGCGGAGCGGATGCCGCGGAAGAGGCGCTCGGAGAACTGGGGGCCGAAGACGTTCGAGAAGGTGTCGAGGATCTTCACGTTGGAGTTCGAGCCGTGCACCTGGGCGCTGAACCACTCGTAGTCGAGCCGGGTGTGCTCGCGGACCCGGCCTTCCTGGGCGCGGCTGATCAGCGGGCCGATGACGAAGACGGTGACGGCGACGCCGAGGATGTCGGTGCCGAGGTTGAGGGCGAGGTTCTCGCCGTAGTTGTCCATGCCGGAGCTGTTCCAGAGCAGGAATCCGGCCAGCGCGGCGAGCAGGACAAGGACGGAGAGGCTCTGCGGGCGCCGGGGTTTGCGTAATTCACGCAGGAGCCCACGCAGACGCGAGCGGCGCGGCGGCCGTGCGGTCATGTGTTCCCCCTCCCCCGGTGGAATGAGTGGATACCCACCGGGGGAACGCGTTATGCCGGGTGCGAATCGCGCCCCTTAAGGGGCGCGGGGAACTGCGCGACCAGCCCCCACCGGGCCCGCGGCCGAAGAACCGCCAAGCCCTCAGCCGAGAACGTGCATCCAGGCGTGCTTGTCCTCCGCCGTACCCCGCTGAATATCAAGCAGCGCCTCACGCAGGCGCAGCGTGACCTCGCCGGGCTCGCCCCCGCTCTGCTGCCACTCCACGCCGGTGCGCTTGACCGTGCCGACGGGGGTGATGACGGCCGCCGTGCCGCAGGCGAAGACCTCGGTCAGGGAGCCGTTCTCGGCGTCGCGCTGCCAGTCGTCGATGGAGATACGGCCCTCCTCGGCGGTGTAGCCGAGGTCGCGGGCGACGGTGAGGAGGGAGTCGCGGGTGACGCCCTCCAGGATGGAGCCGGTGAGGGAGGGGGTGACGATGCGGTCCCCGTACACGAAGTACAGGTTCATACCGCCGAGTTCCTCGATCCACTTGTGCTCGACGGCGTCGAGGTAGCAGACCTGGGCGCAGCCCTGTTCGGCGGCCTCGGCCTGGGCGAGCAGGGAGGCCGCGTAGTTGCCGCCGGTCTTGGCGTCGCCCATGCCGCCGGGGACGGCGCGGACGCGGTCCTCGGAGAGCCAGATGGAGACGGGCTTGACGCCACCGGGGAAGTAGGCGCCGGCGGGGGACGCGATCACCAGGAACAGGTACTCGTTGGCCGGCTTGACGCCGAGGCCGACCTCGGTGGCGATCATGAAGGGGCGCAGGTAGAGGGACTCCTCGCCGCCGTGCGCGGGCACCCAGTCGCGGTCCTGCTGGACCAGCGCGTCGATGGCCTCGATGAACGTCTCGACGGGCAGCTCGGGCATCGCGAGCCGGCGCGCGGAGTTCTGGAAGCGCTCGGCGTTCTTCTCCGGGCGGAAGGTGGCGACGGAGCCGTCGGGACGGCGGTAGGCCTTGAGTCCCTCGAAGATCTCCTGCGCGTAGTGCAGGGTCATGTTGGCGGGGTCGAGGGAGAGCGGACCGTACGGAACGAGCTGGCCGTCGTGCCAGCCGCGGCCCTCGGTCCACTTGATCGTCACCATGTGGTCGGTGAAGTGGCGGCCGAAGCCGGGGCTGGCCAGGATCGCCTCGCGCTCCGCGCCGGAAAGTGGCGAGGCCGAGGGCTTTAGCTCGATCGTGGGCGTCGTCATGAGTGGTTGTCCTTCACCGGTTGTGTGTGACGGGCCGCACACCCTGCCCATGACCGCCCGTGACCGGTCACCAGTGACTGGTGGTCGGTGCGAGGACGTCCGAGCATTCCCTCGGTCCGTGGCTCCGCGTTCGATTATCTCGCGGGCGGGGCCGAGGACGAAAAGGGCGTGAATGCGACCCAGGGGATGATGGTGACACCCGGCGGGGACGTAAGAAAAGCCGCCGGGTGCATATGCGACCCGGCGGCTTCGAAAGTGATTCGAGTGATCGAGTGAGCGCCGCGGGGTCAGCCGGCTACTCGTACGGCGAGCGCGTCGCCGATCTCGTCGGTCGTACGGGTCGTGGTGCCGCGCTCCGCGAGGTCGGCGGTGACGGCGTCCTCGATGCGGACGGCCTCGTTCTCGTAGCCGAGGTGGCGCAGCAGGAGGGCGACGGACAGGACGGTGGCGCTGGGGTCGGCCTTGCCCTGACCGGCGATGTCCGGGGCCGAGCCGTGCACGGGCTCGAACATCGAGGGGTACTCGCCGGACGGGTTGATGTTCCCGCTCGCGGCGACGCCGATGCCGCCGGAGACGGCCGCGGCGAGGTCGGTGATGATGTCGCCGAAGAGGTTGTCGGTGACGATCACGTCGAAGCGGGCGGGGTCGGTGACGAGGTAGATCGTCGCCGCGTCCACGTGGATGTAGTCCGTGGTGACCTCGGGGAACTCCTCGGCCACCTTGTTGAAGATGTTCGTCCAGAGGTGGCCCGCGAAGGTCAGCACGTTGTTCTTGTGGACCAGCGTCAGCTTCTTGCGGGGGCGGGCCTGCGCACGGGCGAAGGCGTCACGGACGACTCGCTCGACACCGAAGGCCGTGTTCACGGAGACCTCGGTGGCGACCTCGTGCGGGGTGCCCTTGCGGATCGTGCCGCCGTTGCCGGTGTACGGGCCCTCGGTGCCCTCGCGGACGACCACGAAGTCGATCTCCGGCTGGCCGGCCAGCGGGGTGGCGACACCGGGCAGCAGCTTCGACGGACGCAGGTTGACGTGGTGGTCGAAGGCGAAGCGGAGCTTCAGCAGGAAACCGCGCTCCAGGACACCGGACGGCACGCTCGGGTCACCGATCGCGCCGAGCAGGATGGCGTCGTGCTTCTTGAGCGCGTCCAGGTCGGCCTCGGTGAGGGTCTCACCGGTGGCGTGGTAGCGCCGGGCACCGAAGTCGAACTCCTTGGTCTCCAGCTTCACATCCTGCGGAAGGACGGCGGAGAGGATCTTGAGCCCCTGGGCCACGACCTCCTGGCCGATGCCGTCACCGGGAATCACTGCGAGATTGATGCTGCGAGACATAACGGCACCGTACTCCTGGTCCCATGGGATGACACGCCTTGTCCGCGATACGGACACGAGGGCGTGCCGCGGCGACCGCTCTTCGACTGCCGTTCACCCGTATGTGTGGCGGACGTTGGGGATTGCTGGGAAGTTCGCATCCTATGGACACCCCGAACGTCGGCATTCCGCCGCAACTGGCCCGCCGGATGAGCATGGCGGAGCAGTACGAGTATCTGCGGACGCGGTTCACGCGGCGCCGCGCGCTGGTGACGGCGGGCGCGCTGGCCGGCGGCGGGCTGCTCAGCGGCTGCTCGTCGAGCACGGGCACGGCGAACCCGGCGACCAGCAAGGTCCCCGGCTCCGCCGTCACGCCCTTCGGCCGCCATCTCGCCTTCGGCGCCGACCCGAAGACGCAGATGCGGATCTCCTGGCAGGTCCCGTTCGCGGTCAGGAAGCCGTACGTGCGTGTCGGACCGACGCCCGGCGACCTGAGCCGCCGCATCGACGCCGAGCTGCGCCCGCTGCACACACCGGGTCTGCCCGGTATCCGCCTCGACCTGGACCAGTACTACGTGCACGCGGCGCTCGACGGGCTGCGCCCCGGGACGACGTACTACTACGGCGTCGGTCACGAGGGCTTCGACCCCGCGTCCCGCGCGCACAGTTCCACGCTCGGCACGTTCCGCACGGCGCCCGCGACCGCGCCCGCGAGCTTCGTGTTCACGGCCTTCGGCGACCAGGGCGTGACGCCCGACGCGCTCGCCAACGACAAGCTGATCCTCGGCCGGAAGCCCGCCTTCCATCTCCACGCGGGCGACATCTGCTACGCGGACGTCACCGGCCACGGCGAGAAGTCGGACACCTACGACCCGACCGCCTGGGACCTGTTCCTGAAGCAGACGGAGACGGTCGCGAAGTCGGTGCCGTGGATGGTGACGACCGGCAACCACGACATGGAGGCCTGGTACTCACCGAACGGCTACGGCGGCCAGTCGGCCCGCTGGTCGCTCCCGGAGAACGGCTTCGACGCCCGGAACACCCCGGGCGCCTACTCGTTCACGTACGGCAATGTCGGCGTCGTGGCGCTGGACGCGAACGACGTGTCGTACGAGATCCCCGCGAACCTGGGGCACACGGACGGCCGCCAGACGGCGTGGCTGGACCGGCGGCTGGCCGAGCTGCGCACGTCGGACGGGATCGACTTTGTCGTGGTCTTCTTCCACCACTGCACGTACTCGACGTCCACCCACGCCTCCGACGGCGGTGTACGGGACGCCTGGCTGCCACTCTTCGACAAGTACCGGGTCGATCTGGTGATCAACGGCCACAACCATGTGTACGAGCGGACGGATGCGCTGAGGGGCGGCCGGGTGGGCCGGAAGGTGCCGGTCGGCGCGTCGACCGATCCGACGCGCGACGGGACCGTGTACGTCACGGCGGGCGGCGCGGGCCGGAGTCTGTACAGCTTCCCGGTCGGGGTGGAGGACAGCTTCGAGGGGAAGGTCGTCGACCGGGAGTCGGTGGAGAGCTACTTCTGGACCAAGTCGCAGGAGCGGCACGAGGACACCGTGGAGTGGTCACGGGTGCGCTACACCGGCTACTCGTTCCTCTCCGTGGAGGCGGAGGCCGGCGCACCGGGCGCGGCTCCCCGGCTCAAGGTGTCCGCGCTGGCGGAGAGCGGGGAGCGGATCGACCACTTCGAGGTGCGGCGGGCGTAGCGAGGCCGCTCAGCGGCAGCCTCAGTGGCCTGTCTGGCCGCCGTTGTCCCTGCGGTCGAGGGCGCGCTGGAGCGCCGCTGCGGCGTTCTTGCGGTCGGACTCGCTCGTCGGGGAGACGTGGCGGACTCGGCGGCGGACGGTCGTCTCGGCCATGGGAAATCGACTCCTAAAAGAGGGAGGGGGGTTTCGAGACTCCCCCACTGCCTAATGGGCGTGGGGGGACCCCCAGTGGGACGGGGAGCGGCGGTGCCGCAGGGGTTGCCTGCACGGGCTCCGGCTCGCGACCGTCATTCGCTTGGTCTAGCGAGACGTTCGGCTTCTACAAAGCTAAGTGAGGACAGGGCATCTGTCTCCACAGTTAGTCGGACTTCCTACTATCTGAGACGGCGGATTGGGTCACACCCATCTGACCTGGCCTTTTGTCTGTGTGCCTTACAGCACGTCACCGTCCCGCCAGTCGAAGACCAGACCGTCGGACGGGTCCAGCGAACCGACAGCGACCAGGCGTACGAAGACACCACTCTCCCCCTCCGGAAAGTGGACGACTCCGTCCGGACCGAGGGCGCTGATCCGGCCCGGCCAGAGCTGCCAGCCCCGGGCGAGATAGAGGGAGGCGCCGTCGGCGGTCGCGGAGAGCGCACCGAAGTCGTAGCCGCCGTCGACGATCCGTTCCAGCACCCCCATCACCAGCCCGCCGAGGCCGCGACGGCGGGCGTCGGCGCGGACCCCGACCGCCTCCACATAGCCGACGCGCAGCCAGTGGCCCCGGTGCAGTGCGCGGCGCATGACGACCGAGCCATGGGCGAGAAGGTGACCCGTCTCGTCGTGGACGAGGGCGTGGATGCCGCCGAGCACGTGTTCCCAGTCCTCGTCGTCGAAGCCGTCGTCGAAGGCGGCGTCCATGAGGTCACGGGCGGCGGCGAGTTCGGCAGGGGTGAGGTCGGCCGTGTGGGCGGTGCGCAGGGTGTGGGCCATGGGTCCAGTATCCCGAGCCGTCGCAGGATGTTCACCGACACTTCCAGACCTGATTGATCCGACCTCCAACACACAGATAGCGCTGCGCGACACCTTGACAGCCCCAATCCCACCCAGCAGCCTCACAGTCATCGGATGACTGAACGGCTGAAGGGGTACTTCATGTCGATCGCGCTGACTCTCTGCTCCGCATTACTCGCCACCGCGGTGACGGCTCTCCCGGCAGGTGCGCATACCGGCGGCTCGGCGGCGGCCTGGGAGGTGAAGGCCCCGCCCGGCTCCTCCCCCACGGCCGTCGTCGCGCTGGACCCGGCCGACGGCCATCCGACCCTCACCGTGAGACGCGCCGGCGAGCAGGTCATCGCCCCCTCGCCGCTGGGTCTGGTCACCGAACAGGCCGATCTCTCCAAGGGGTTGGAGCTGACGGGCCGCACCACTCGGACAGTCACCGAGCGATACACGTCCACAACGGGCAAGTCCCGCGAGCGGGTTGCCCGGATGACCGAGGCCCGCTTCCGCTTCCGTACGGCCGAGGGCGCCCGGCTCGACCTGCTGGTGCGGGTGGCCCGGGACGGCGTCGCCTATCGCTACGTCCTGCCGCGCAGCACCGGGAACGTCCTGCGCGAGGCCTCCGCCTTCACGCTCCCCACGGACAGCCAGGCCGTTATCAACGCCTACCGCGCCGACAACGAACTCCCCTTCAAACGCTACGAGTCGGCGGCGACGGCACCGGCGGGCTCCTACTCGATGCAGGCCCTCTTCAACACACCCGGCGGCTACGCCCTGATCGCCGAGTCGGACCTCAACGGCTCTTACGCGGGCGCCCACTTGACGCACGAGGCGAACTCACCGACGTACAAGGTGAGCCTCTGGAACGACGAACCCATCGCTGTCGAGGGCTCGTTGAAGACGCCCTGGCGCACGATCGTCACCGGTGACCTCACCACCGTGACGGAGTCGACCCTCGTCGACGATCTCGCGCCGCCCTCCAAGGTCCGGGACACGTCCTGGATCAAGCCGGGCCCGGCCCTGTGGACCTGGCTCGCGGGCGGCAAGGAGGCCGGGCAGAGTCTGGCTGCGCAGAAGAGGTATGTCGACTATGCGGCCGAGCGGAAGTGGCCGTACGAGGTCGTCGACGCGGGCTGGTACTACAAGCCCGGCGAGTGGGACGTCATCGACCCCGACTGGCAGACGAACAGCTGGATGCCGGAGCTGGTGCGGTACGCGGCGGCGAAGGGTGTCGGCGTCCAGGTCTGGCTGCACTACACGCTTCTCACCGACCCGGTGGAACGCGAGAAGTGGCTGGGCACGCTGGCGAGTTGGGGCGTCAAGGGCGTGAAGATCGACTTCATGGACTCGGAGTCACAGGAACGGATGCGCTGGTACGACGAGGCCCTGGAGTCGACGGCCCGGCACCACCTCCTCGTCAACTTCCATGGCTCCACGATCCCCAAGGGCATGCAGCGCACCTGGCCGCAGGTCATGACGATGGAGGGCGTGGGCGGCGAGGAGAAGCGCAACAACACCGCCGAGCAGCTGGCCGCACTCCCCTTCACCCGCAATGTGATCGGCTCGATGGACTTCACCCCGGGCGCCTTCCACCGCCCGTTCCGCCCCAACGTGGCTTCCGACGCGGGTGAGTTGGGACTGACGGTGCTGTACGAGTCGGGCATCCAGAACCTCGCCGGTACTCCGGAGTCGTACGAGGCGCGTCCCGAGGCCCGCAGCTATCTGGAGCAGCTGCCGGCGCGCTGGGAGGAGACCCGGCTGCTGACCGGTGACCCGGGCAGGGCCGCCGTACTCGCCCGACGGGCGGCGGACGGCCGGTGGTTCATCGGCGGTACGTTCGCGGGCGCGGCGCACACGGCGGACGTACCGCTGCGGCTCGGTGCCGGGCGCTGGCTGGTGGAGACGGTGACGGACGGTTCGGCGGGCCTGGTGCGCGGGACGCAGGTCGCGAAGGGCGGCGCCACCGTCGCCGTACCGGTGATTGCGGACGGCGGCTTCGCCGCGCTGGCCTGCCGCTGGTATCCGGGCCGGACGACCTGCGAGAACTGAGACCGGTCACAGCACCGATGTGATCGCCTGCCGGAAGCCGGTCGGATCCTCGACCCAGGGGAGATGCCCGGCCTCCGGCAGGATCACCCGCGTGACGTTCGGCAGGGCCCGCTCCAGTGAGTCGACCGCGGAGCGGGGCCGGATGTCCCGGGCGCCGTCGACGATCAGCGTGGGCACGTCCAAGGCCCGGCAGGAGGTGTGCAGTTCGGACGTACCCCAGGTCTGCTTGGTCTCGGTGCCCAGGGCCTTGTTGCACTCGAAGTTGATCTCGAACCAGGGGTCGGCCATGCGCCGGGCGTGCTCCAGCGCCCGCTCCCGGTCCTCGAACTCCACGGACCACTGCAGAACCGCCCGTTCACGGTTCCCGTTCGTCAACTCCCGCCACCGGGCGAGCCGTTCGGGCACCTCACCGAGCCTGGCGAGGAAGTTCTCCTCGAACGGGCCACGCCATGCGGCCACCGGGTCGATGCCGGTGCCGGCCACGTACACGAGCACGGCGACGCGCTTCGGGTGAGCCAGCGCGTAGGACAGGGCCAGCTGCGCGCCCCAGGAGTGGCCGAGCAGCGTCATCCGTTCCAGGCCGAAGTGGGCCCGTACGGCGTCGAGATCGGCAACGGCCCGCTCGGTTGTCCAGGGGCCGTCGGAGGGGTCCGAGCGGCCACAGCCGCGCTGATCCCAGCGGATCACCGAGGCCAGGTCGCCGAGGAGTTCGGTGACGTCCTCGAACATGTCCCACAGGCCGGGCCCGCCGTGGCACAGCACCAGCGGCTCCGCGCCGCGCCCCGAACGACGGGCCCACAGCCCGGTCCCGTCACTGGTCAGCACACTCTCCGTCCAGGTCATGGGCCGAAGTCTGCCCGGCCCACGACCTGTTGTGCGAGGGAGATTCAGCTCATGTGCGGGTACGTGTAGTCGGTCGGGGCGACCAGGGTCTCCTTGATGGCGCGGGTCAGGGTCCAGCGCATCAGGTTCTGGGGGGCGCCCGCCTTGTCGTTCGTGCCGGAGGCTCGGCCGCCGCCGAAGGGCTGCTGGCCGACGACCGCGCCCGTCGACTTGTCGTTGATGTAGAAGTTGCCGGCCGCGTAGCGCAGCTTCTCCATCGTGTACGCGGCTGCCGCGCGGTCACCGGAGACGACCGAGCCGGTCAGCGCGTAGTCGGACACGGACTCCATCTGGGCCAGCATCTCGTCGTACGCCCCGTCCTCGTAGACGTGCACGGCGAGGAACGGGCCGAAGTACTCCGTCGTGAAGACCTCGTTGGCCGGGTCCGTGCACTCCACGACCGTCGGGCGGACGAACCAGCCGACCGAGTCGTCGTACGAGCCGCCCGCCACGATCGTGCACGTCGGGTCGGCCTTCGCTCGGTCGATGGCGGCCTTGTTCTTGGCGAAGGCGCGCTCGTCGATGACGGCGCCGATGAAGTTGGACAGGTCGGTGACGTCACCCATGGTCAAGTAGTCGACCTCGGCAGCGAATTCCTCACGGAAGCCGTCGTTCCAGATCGACGCGGGGATGTAGGCGCGGGAGGTCGCGCTGCACTTCTGGCCCTGGTACTCGAAGGCGCCCCGGGTGAGGGCCGTCTTCAGGACCGCCCGGTCGGCGCTCGGGTGGGCGACGACGAAGTCCTTGCCGCCGGTCTCGCCGACGAGCCGCGGGTACGAGCGGTACTTCTCGATGTTCGTGCCGATCGTCTTCCACAGGTACTGGAAGGTCTTGGTCGAACCCGTGAAGTGGATGCCGGCCAGGTCGCGGTGCTCCAGGGCCACCTTGGAGACCTCGATGCCATCGCCGGTGACGAGGTTGATGACGCCCTTGGGGAGTCCGGCTTCCTCCAGCAGCTGCATGAGGAGTACGGCGGCGTGGGTCTGGGTCGGGGACGGCTTCCAGACGACCACGTTGCCCATCAGTGCGGGGGCGGTGGGCAGGTTGCCCGCGATCGCCGTGAAGTTGAAGGGGGTGATCGCGTAGACGAAGCCTTCGAGGGGGCGGTGGTCGAGGCGGTTCCAGACGCCCGGGGAGTTGGCGGGCGGCTGCTCGGCGAGCAGGTCGCGGGCGTACTTGACGTTGAAGCGCCAGAAGTCGATCAGCTCGCAGGGACAGTCGATCTCGGCCTGCTGGGCGGTCTTCGACTGGCCGAGCATGGTGGAGGCGGCGAGGGTCTCGCGCCAGGGTCCTGCCAGGAGTTCGGCGGCGCGCAGGATGATCGCGGCGCGGTCGTCGAACGCCATCGCGCGCCAGGCGGGAGCGGCGGCGAGGGCCGCGTCGATCGCGTCCTGGGCGTCCTGCTGGGTGGCGTTGGCGTAGGTACCGAGGCGGGCCTTGTGGTTGTGCGGCTGCACGACGTCGACCCGCTCGCCGCCGCCCATGCGCCGCTCGCCGCCGATGGTCATCGGCAGGTCGACGGGGTTCTCGGCCAGCTCCTTCAGCTTGGCTTCGAGCCGCGCGCGCTCGGGCGAACCGGGGGCGTAGCCGTGCACCGGCTCGTTGACGGGGGTGGGGACCTGGGTGACGGCGTCCATGGTGTCCGAATCTCCTTGCGGGGCGAGTGAGCGGGTGTTGTCGGGGGCCAAATCCCTTGGCCTCAGCCCTTGGTGAGGATCGAGCGGCCGAAGAAGAGCAGGTTGGCGGGGCGTTCCGCGAGCCGCCGCATGAAGTAGCCGTACCAGTCCGTGCCGTAGGCGGTGTAGACGCGCATCCGGTGGCCCTCTGCGGCGAGGCGCAGATGCTCGTCGCTCCTGATCCCGTACAGCATCTGGAACTCGTACTCGTCGGGCTTGCGGCTGGCGCGGCGGGCGAGTTCCTGGGCGATGGAGATGAGGCGCGGGTCGTGGGACCCGATCATCGGGTACCCGGTGCCCTCCATCAGGATGCGGAGGATCCGGACGTACGCCTTGTCGGTCTCGGACTTCTGCTGGTAGGCGACCTCGGCGGGCTCCTTGTACGCGCCCTTCACGAGCCGTACGCGGCTGCCGCTGTCGGCGAGACGGCGGGCGTCGGCCTCGGTGCGGTACAGGTAGGCCTGGATGACGCAGCCGGTCTGCGGGAAGTCCTTCCGGAGTTCGTCGTGGATGGCGAACATCGAGTCCAGGGTCGTGTGGTCCTCCGCGTCCAGGGTGACCGTCGTACCGATCGCGGCTGCCGCCTCGACGACGGGCCGGATGTTGGCGAGGGCCAACTCGTGGCCACCCTCCAGCGCCTGGCCGAACAGCGACAGCTTCACGGACATCTCGGCGCGGGTGCCGAGGTCCAGTTCGCCGAGCCGCTCGATCAGCTCCAGGTAGGCGTCCCGGGCGGCGGCGGCCTGCTCGGGGGTGGTGATGTCCTCGCCGACCACGTCCAGGGTGACTTCCAGGCCTCGGTCGGTGAGGTCCTGGACGATCGGGACGACGTCGTCGACCGTCTCGCCGGGGATGAAGCGGTCGACGACCGGCCTGGTCACCGGGGCGGCCGAGATCACTCGGCGCAGCCGGTCGCTGCGCGAGGCGGCGAGAATCACGGGACCCAGCACGGGGCACCTCCACAAAAGGCCGGTAAACGGAGAACCACCGTGAAACCTAAGGATCCCTCCGATCGTGAGCCATCGACAGCTGTCACGCATCCGTGCCGCAGATCTCAGACAGATGTATGAAGGTGGCCGGGGAGGAGGGGAGAATGGGTGGGTGACTGCCGACGCCGCATCCTCCCCCCACGCCGGTGACTACCAGGACCTGGTCGACGAGATCTCGGAGCTGCTCGGGGCGCCCGCGACCCTGGAGAACCGGGACTTCGAGCTGATCGCGTTCGGCGTGTACGACAGTGAGGGTGAGCTGGACGAGTCGGCGCTGGACCCCGTGCGTACGCGCTCGATCCTGACCCGGCGCTCGACGACGGTGGTCCGGGAGTGGTTCGAGGGCTTCGGGATCACCCGGGCGACGGGGCCGGTGCGCATCCCGCCCACCCCGGAGGCGGGGGTCTACCGGGGCCGGATCTGTCTCCCGGTACGCCATCGGGGTGTCGTCCTCGGCTATGTCTGGCTGCTGGACGACGACCCTGGCCCGTCGGACGCCCAGCTGGCCACGGCCATGGAGGTGACGGCACGGATCGGCGCGCTGCTGGCGGACGAGGCGCAGCACGGCGCGGATCTGACCCGGGAGCTGCGGGCCGTCCTCACGGCGGAGCGCGACTGGCAGCGGGACACGGCGATCGCGGAACTCCGTACGGCGCTCGGGCCCCGGGCCGACGCGCCCCACACGCTGATCTGCGTGGCGCCCTGGCCGTCGTCCGACGCGCCCTCCGTGCGTACGGTGCAGGGCGCGACGGCCCTGTGCACGATGCCGTGGGGGACGTCGGCCCAGTCCCTGGCGGTGCTGCTCAGGCTGCGCGCACCGGACACGCTGACGCCGGCGACGACAGCGGCGGGGCGGTTGCTGGAGCGGGCAGGTGAGCGGGGCGGGGCGGGTGTCGCCGGGGGGCGGGGCGGTCTGGCGGAGCTGGGGGCGGCCTGGCGGGAGGCGTCGGCGGCGGCGCGGGCGGTGGGCGCGGAACCCGGGCTCGGCCCGGTCGCGGAGTGGCGGACGATCGGCCCGTACCGCCTCCTGACAGCCCTCCCCTCGGACGCGACCCACGACCCGGCGGTCACCCCGCTGCTCTCCCCCGCCCATCGCGAACTGGCCCGCACGGCCGAGACGTACCTCGACTGCGCGGGCCAGGCGACGCGCACGGCGGCGGCCCTGGGAATCCACCGCCAGACCCTGTACTACCGCCTGTCCCGCGTGGAGCGACTGACGGGCCTGGATCTGGACGAGGGCGAGGACAGGCTGTTGCTGCACATGGCGCTGAAGGGGGCACGGCTGTGACAAGTCGCGGTTATTCAGAGTTGCGCTTTTCTCGATCCTCCAGGAAAAACTGAAGCTCGTCGAAAAGAACGGCAACCGCTTTATCACTTTCACCGCGCGAGGCCGCGTCCCAGAATTCTTCAGTCTCACCCGGGTAAGCAATTCTGACCACCACGACCTGCCACGCGAGACT
Organism: Streptomyces sp. NPDC002156; assembly: GCF_053593675.1. Taxonomy (NCBI): domain Bacteria; kingdom Bacillati; phylum Actinomycetota; class Actinomycetes; order Kitasatosporales; family Streptomycetaceae; genus Streptomyces; species Streptomyces sp. NPDC002156. The sequence goes on from NZ_JBSFDA010000109.1 coordinate 21,476, forward strand.
GGCACCAAAACCGGACCTGGCGGCCAGCCACTCGCGAAACCCTTTGAGGAATCTCCATTCGGTCGCCGCATCCATGCCAGTCACGAATGCGGCGAACTCACCATATGTGTTCAGGCCGTACAGGCGCGGACGCCTACGCACGTCAGCAAGCCTGTCGCGGAGATCCATGTCGTCACTCGCTACCTGGGTGCTGGGCTGAAGATGAGGTATTCGCCGTACTCGAAATTCGCCTTAAATTGCTCAATCGGTTCACCCAATCTCCCCGTTGTCGCATCGAACACTCGACCGTCCTTGACGACTACATCGTGGTGACTCCACTTGCTGTCGATGCCACGATACTTACCAAGGTACGGTGCACCCAAACTGTCGGTGATCCGCATGATATCGCCACCGATGACCGACTGAATATGGTCGGCGACATCCTCACATCCACCTTTTCCGCAGACCTGCGAGGCGGGCTTCGGCGTCCAGGACTCACCCAGGTCCGGGCCGCAGGGACCGGAATTGTGAACCAGAACCGGTGTGCTACCCGCGCGTACATAGTACGTATGCAGATCGCCGACCGTGAGGTTGTGCACCTCCTGTTCTTGCACCGTCCAGGGCTTGACCGCCTCGACCTCGATCTGCGTGCCCTCACCGGTGCTGAGCCGCATGCCCGGCTTCAGGTCATCGGCGTCGATCCAGCGGTCCAGGGCGTCGTTCCAGAAAGGGTGTCCATCGGTCGCGGTGACCGAGGCGGTGCGGTCGCCCTTGTCGCCGTCCACGTCGACGGTGATCTTGACCAGATGCTTCTCGCCCTTGCCCGTGATCAGGTGAGTGACCGGCTTGGCCTCCGTGCGGCCGGTCTCCGGGTCCGTGGCCAGGACCAGGTCGCCGGTCTCCACGTCCTCGATGGGTTTCGCAGAGCCGTCGGCCATGACGACCTCGCTGCCGGGCACGAAGCTGTTCGTGGCGCACGTCACATTGTCGGAGGACTTGGCGGCCTTGGAGGTGTCCGCCGCCTCGTCGACCTTCCTGGCCGTCCCCTTCGCCGCCTGGGCCACGTCCTTGGCCTCGTCCACCTTCCCGGCGACCTTGGCGACGGCTGCCCCGCCCTTCGTGGCGGCCTGTCGTGCGAGGCCCACGCCACCGGGGACACCCGGTACGACGGCCAGGGCCACGTCGGTCACCACACCCGCCGCGTCCGCCGCGGCGGACCAGTAGTTGCCCTCCCTGACGTTGCTGACGAAGCTGGCCACCCCGAACCCGATACTCACGACCTCGATGGCCAGGTCGAGATAGGCACCCGAGTTGTCGGTGAACTTCAGTGGGTTGTTGATCCCGTACGCGTACGAGGAGAGGTTGGCCGGTGTGTACACGCCGCCGTTCGGTGCGCCTCCCAGGTAGTCGCCCAGTGCCGGGTCGGACGACTGCCACAGGCCCGACCGCGCGTCGTAGTAGCGGTCGCCGTGGTACGTGTAGCCCGTCTCCTTGTCCAGTTCCTTGCCCGAGAACTGGTACGGGTTGTCCGACCCCTTGTTCTCGTCGACCCAGACCTCCCCCGACGGGAAGTAGTCGAGGTGTTCCGCGACCCGGCCCTTCTCGTCCGTGCCGTACGCCGTCGAGCCCAAGTGGTCGCCGTGGTAGTAGAACTGGTCCTTCTCGTAGAAGACAGCCGGCTTTACCGTCTTCGTCGCGATGCGCGTCGTGCCCACGAACACGTGCTTGAACTCCTGCAGGCCCCGCGCCGAGTAGTTCTGGTTCGGGTAGAGGGTCGTCTGCGCGCCGTCCTTGACGACGCGCTCGCCGTCCGCGTCGTAGAGGAAGCGGACGTTCGGTGACTTGCCCGGCTTGTCGCAGGACGACGGGTCCTGGTCGACCGTCTCGTACTTCCACAGGTCGTGGACGCACGCCAGCCGGTTCGCCTCGTCCCAGACCTGCTGGCGGCGCGGGTGGCCGAAGCTGTCGGACCGGTTGTCGACCTGGTTGCCGTTGGCGTCGTACGACAGGGACTCCGAGCCCACCTGTGAGGGGGCGTGCGGGCTCTCCTTGTACGCGTAGCCGTTGGTGTAGGTCGTGGCCTTCTGTACGTGCTCGTAGCCTTCGTCGACGTCGCCGAGCACGATCGCGTGGCGCTGGGCCTTGCCGGTGATGTTGTGGATCGTGTCGTACGTGGTCGACAGCGAGTACGTGTCGGTCTTCTTCTTGGCGAAGGCGTACGAGCCGGTCGCCTTCGTCAGGCGGTACAGGTTGTCGTACTCGTACGTCTGGACCGTAGGACCGCCCGGCTCCGAGCCGCTCGTGACGGGTTCGGTCTCGTTCTCCTGGCGGGTGAGGTTGCCCACCGCGTCGTACGTGTAGCTCAGGTTCTGGAAGGAATCGCCCTTCGGCAGCGTCGAGTCGAGCGTCGCCAGCCGGCGGTCCTCCGCGTCGTACGTGTACGTGGTCGAGGTGCCGTTGCCCAGCTCGATCCGGGTCCGCTGGCCGAACTTGTCGTAGTCCAGGGACTTCAGGTAGTCGTAGGTGTAGTGCTTCTTCTTGCCCTCGGCGGCCGTGACCTGGCCGCCGCTGTCGTAGGTGTACTCCAGCTCCTCGCCGTCGGGGTACGTCATCGACAGGACCCGGCCGAAGCTGTCATAGCGGTAGCCGGTCGTGAAGACGCTGGTCGAGTGGAGGGGGCCCGGCAGGGTGCGGGTCTCCTCGACGACCTCGCCGAGGGGGCCGTACTCCCGCTTCACCACTCCGGCGGCGTCCTCGATCTTCGTCACCCGGCCGGCGGCGTTGTGCTTGGCGCCCGGATCGCCGTACGTGTAGCGGACGTTGTTGTCCTTGAAGACCGGGTACTTGATCTCTTCCAGCCGGTTGACGTCGTACTTGTACTCGATCGCCTTGTGCTTCTTGGCCAGGTTCGCCGTGATCGTACGGATCACGTTGCCCGCCGGGTCGTAGACCGTCGTCGTGCGGCCCGAGTCCGGGGAGTCGACAGCCGTGCGGCGGCCGAAGTCGTCGTACTCGCTCTTCGTGGTGTTGTGCTTGTTGTCCTTGACCTTGGTCAACTGGCCCAGGGCGTCGTACTCGTAGGACGTCCAGATCGGCGCGTCGTCCGTCTTCGCACCCGGTTCGCGTACGGCGGTCTTCTGCTGTCGTACGTCGGCGTAGGCGCGGGTCCGGTTCTCCTTCGCGTCGGTCGCCACCGTCTCGAACCGCGTCTCGCCGGTCCGGTCCGTGCCGAAGCCGTACTCCAGGGTCGAGACCGTCTCGTCCGGCAGCTCGGTGCGCAGCGGGCGGTCCATGACGTCGTAGGTGACCGTGGTCGGGCGGACCGTGTCGACGTCCGGGTCGTAGACGGTGTTCGCGTCGCCCTTCGGCTCGGTGACCGGGTAGTACTGCCTCACCGCCCGGCCCAGCTCGTCGTACACCGTGCGGCCGGAGACCGTCATCACGTCCTGGCCGGCGACCTCCGCGTCCTTCTTCGTCTGGACGACGCGGCCGAGGCCGTCGACGAAGGTGACGGTGTCGATCGTGTCGTCCTTCACCTTGCCGTGCGAGTCACGGTCCAGGTGCCGGGTGACGGCGTAGGGGACGGTCGCCTCGGGGCGGTACTCGAAGGCGATGGTCGGGATGTCCGCCTTGTGGTCGTGCGGGCCGGTCACCGACGTCGCCCGGCCCACCTGGTCGTAAGTGGTGCCGACCTTCTGGTCGTTGATGTCCACGGACTCGGTCGGCAGCCCGAACCTCAGGTCGTACGAGCCCGTCGAGCGGTAGCCGAAGCTGTCCTTCGTCGACGTCACGTACGTGCCCGTCGGGCCGTCGTACTCGTACTCCAGCCGGTAGCGCTGACCCTTGTGGTTCTCCGGCTCCCGTACGGACTTCAGGGTGCCCGTGTCGTAGTACTCCAGGTCGGTGACCGCGTCCTTGCCGGAGTACTCCAGGTCGGTGTCGGCCTCCTTGGCGTGGATCTGGTGAGCCGTGTGGCGGGTGATGTCGCCCGTCGCGCAGTCCACCTTCGACTCGCGCGAGCGCATCTCCTCCCCGCCGCCGTACACCTCCACCGCTCGCGCGATGCCGACGATGTACGTGTCGGCGCACTCGGTGTACCGGGTTCTCGTCTCCACGTCGTCGGCGGCGCCCGGTTCGCCGTAGTCGACCGTGCGGGTCACATTGCCCAGATCGTCGTACGACAGCACGCTCGCCGTGCTCTTGCCGGGCTCGGCCTCGCCCTCGTACCAGCGGGACTCGGTCTTCACCAGCTGCGGGAAGAGCGTGGCGCCGGTGGAGCCGCCGTCGGCGGGCTCGCCGGTGGCGACGTCGCGCAGGGCGTAGGTGTTCAGGGTCTCGGTGAACAGGGCGCCGGTGCTGTCCGCCACCGTCTGGCGTTTGACCAGGCCGCGCGTGTAGTGGCTGCCGGTGTCGTACTCCGTGGCGGAGGCGCGCTGTCCGTCCTGGGTGGTGGTGACGGCGCTGTAGCCGCGGAACTCGCGCTCCAGACGGTCGAACTCGCCGCCCTGGTAGGTGAAGGCGAGCGACTGGGTGTCGGCGCCGTCGCCGGGCAGGTTGTCGTGGACCTTCGCGCCGCTCAGCAGCCAGCGGGTGCCGGGCTGGTCGTAGGTGTTGCCGTCGCGCGTGTAGTCGAGGTCGATGCGCGAACCCAGCGGCCGGGACACCGACTTGAGGAGGTTGGTGCGGCCGGTGCGGTTGGCGGCGACGGTCAGCTCGCTGTCCTTGGTGGAGGCGAGGTGGTCGGCGAGCCCGTCGCCGTCGATGTCGCGCAGCATCTGCTCGGCGCGCGAGGCACCGGTGGAGACGTTCGCGCCCGGGTTGATGATGATGCAGCCGGTGATGATCAGCGGGCAGAACGCGACGGTGAAGTAGGCGCCGCCGCCGAGCCTGGCGTTGGAGTCCTCGTTGATCCCGTTCAGGCTGCCGTTGAAGGGCACCGGGTCGGCGAAGCCGGAGCCGGTGTTGAGCGCGACCCGGATCGGGTTGCCGGTGAGGACCCGGTCGGCGAGCCCGTCGCCGTTGACGTCGGCCAGGGAGTTCTTGGTGGACGACGAGGTCTGGTCGAAGGAGGCGCCGCCGCCGAAGGCGTAGAAGTCGGTGTTGAAGCCGATGTTGAGGCCCGAGCTTGAGCTGGTGCCTTCGTTGATCCTTCCGCCGGGCCAGGGTTCGGCGGCGGCGAAGCGGTAACCGAGGTTGAGAGCGGCGCGGCCGTCCTCGTACACCCGGTCGGGCAGGCCGTCGCCGTTGATGTCCAGCAGGTCGAAGCGGCCGTCGGACTTTCCGGTGCCGAGGTTGCCGCCGACGCCCAGCGGGGGCATGTCGTTGCCGGACGTCGCGGTGTTGGCGGTGCCGTTGGCCGGCGGGGCGGCATGGCCCCGGCCGGTGGTGATGGTGCGGGCGGCGCTGCCCGCGCTGGCGTTGCCGGTGACGTTCTCCGACTCGCGCACCGATCCGCCGGGCACACCGCCCTTGGTCGCGCCGAGCACGCCGGTCGGGTCGGTGTACTGCACCCCGGCCGCGCCGACGACGTCGGGATAGCCGTCGCCGTTCATGTCGAGGTAGTCGAGGACACCCTTGGAGGTGCCCCGGGCGACGCTGCCGCCGACGCTGCCCACCGGGCCGCCGATCGACCCGGTCAGCGAGATCTGCCGCGACTCCGAGATACGGGGCACGCCCTGCACGGAGACCAGGGCCTCCGCGGTGGGCAGGCCGATGGTCTGGCCGCCGTAGCGCGAGCCGGCGACCTGGCCGGCGGCCACCCAGACGTCGCCCGAGGACCAGCGGCCCCGCGCCGGCTCGGGGGTGAACGGCACGACGTCCGGCGGGGTGACCCGCGGGTCCTGCTCGAACTCCTCCAGGTCCCGCTCCGGGTCCACGTCCTCGGGCAGCTTCGAGGGGATGGACTCGCCGGTCAGGTCGGCCTGCCTGACGGGCTGTTCGGCGCGGTCGCCGTTGCCGTTGTAGCCGACGGCGGACCAGCCCCGGTACGGGCGCCCGAAGACGCCCTCGACGGCACGGGTGTGCACGGTGGCGGCGACCGGGTTGTCCGTGTCGCCGTTCACGGTCACCTGCGCCCCGGTGACGCCGGAGCCGGTGACATCGAAGTACAGCTCGTCGCCCGCGTCGGCGTCGACCTGGAACGACGGCTCCTCGGCGCCGAGTTCCACGGTCCGCTTCGCGAGCAGCGCACCGCGCTTCTTGACGGTGAGGACGGCCGTACCGGACTCGCCCTCGACGCGCGGAGCGACCGTCAGCGTGCCGCCGGGGGCGGTGTACGGGCGCTGGACGGCTCCGCCGGTCGTGTAGGTGTCGATGTCGTACGGCGGGTTGAACCGGGTGTCGCCCTCGACGTCCTCGGCCTGGGTGTACTCGCCCTGGGGCGCCCATTCCAGCTTGCTCACGTCGACCGGCGAGTCCGTCTTGATCCGCCAGGACAGCTTCTGCCCCTTGGTCACGGTGATCGACGTGTCGACGGGGAAGGTGCCGGTGTCGGCGGCGTCGATGGTCCGCTCGACCACCGGATCGCCGTCCCGGGTGATCAGGACGGTGACGTCGTCGGTGAGCGCCGCCGTCTTCCGCACGTCACCGGTCACCCGCAGGGTGCCGTCGACCGGCGCGTCGACACTGCCCGCGCGCCCGGCGAGGGTGAAGTCCCGGGACGCGGTGTAGGAGTGCAGGGGCAGCCCGTTGGCGTCGGCCGCCTCGAAGCCGGTGTACGTGACCGCCGGGTCCCACGCGACCTGGTCGGCGGCGCCGTCGAAGACCGAACCGACCCGGAAGTACAGCTGGTCGCCCCGCTTCACCTCGATGGCGTCGACGCCCTCGGGGGTGCGCTCCGTGCGGTCGCCCTCGGTGATACGGGCCGACCACAGCTCACGGTCCTCGTGCTGGACGGCGATCCGCACACCGTCGGGGTCGGCGAACTCGGGCAGCGCACCGGCGACCTCCTCCAGGGCCACGGTGCCGGTGACGGCCACGGTCCCGTCGTACGGCGCCGTCCATCTGCGGACCGAGTCCACCAGCGGGAACGAGGCGATCCGGCGCTCCCGCTCGGCCGCCAGGTCGGGCAGCACGCCGCCCGCGTCGACCGGCCCGGTGCCGATCGGCACGGGGGTGTCGGCGGCCGACCCGTAGGTCACCTCGCCGTCGGAGCCGACCCGGCCGAACAGCACGGCGGAGCCGTTGACCAGGTCCACGACGCCGTCGGCGTTGACGTCGGCGAAGTAGCGCTGGGTGGTGGAGACGGTGCTGACGTAGTCGAGTTGCTGCGCACCCCCGAAGTAGCTCTCGACACCGGCGGTGCGGCTGCTCGCGGACTCACGGAACAGGCCCGGCAGGTTGTGCAGCGCGGTCGTGGCCTCGGCGAACCTCGGCTCACCGCCGGGGCGGGAGAGGTTCTTGCGGAAGACGAAACCGCCGCCCCGCTCGAAGACCTTGTCCGGCAGGTTGTCGCCGTCCACGTCGAGCAGCGCCAGCATGCCCTCGTCGGTGGACCGGTTGTAGCCCGCCTTGGCACCGACGGAACCGCTCTTCGAACGGCTCGCACCCACGCCGACGTACAGATGCCCGCCGGCGGCGGTGGAGGTGTTGCCGTTGAGCGCCCCGGCCTCACCGGAGCCCGAACGCACGCCGTTCACCCGGCCGTTGCGCACGTTGTCGTCCGGCGAGGACCAGTCGACCCGCGCGAACGCCTCGTAGGTGCCGTCGGCGTCGCGGATGTCGTCGAAGTAGGAGAACTCGTGCTCGGTGAAGACCTTCCCGTCGGCGTCGAGCTGCGCGACGGATTTCAGCAGCGTCTTGTGGAACGCGCCTTCCTGGTACGTCAGTTCATAGCCGCGCACTAACCGGTCCTCGAACCGCACCTCGACCCGGCGCAGCAGGTCCGCGGTCACCCGCTTGAAGCCGGCGCGCGCGTCGATGGACACGTCCGAGCGGCGCGGTTCGCCCAGTTCACGGTCGCGCACGAAGGTGACGGTGTAGGGGCCGTCGCTGTCCCCGAACCCCGTGTAGGCGATCTTCTTGACATACAGTTCGCGGCCGGTGACCGTGCCCCCTGCCACCCCCGCGTCCTCGACCAGCGCGTGGCTGTAGCGCACGGTGTTGCCGTGCGGGTCGCGCACCTCGCGCAGGGCCCAGGAGAAGATCCGGCCGTCGTCGTCCGCGAGCACGGCGCCCTCGCCGCCGTAGACATAGCGGACCCCGGACTTGTCGGTGACCTCCCAGCCGTACGTCCGCGGCGAGTCGCCGGTGCGGACGATCCGGGCGAAGCCGCCCTCGACCCGGGTGTGGAAGACCTTGTCGCCCTCGCTGCGGGGCCGCGGCTCGGACCGGTGCGCGACCGGGGTGAGCTGCTCGCCGCCGAGGACGTACGTCTCGGTCTCCCGGTCCGCGTCGTAGCGCGGCACGCCCCAGCGGGTGTCGACGGAGACCGCCGGCGAGGTCAGATCCCAGCCGGCGCCCAGCCAGCTGTCGGAACCGGCCGAGGAGTAGCCGATGGACAGCGAGGGCGCGAGCCCCTGCCGTCCGCCCGGCAGCTCCAGCGGGTACGAGAGCCGGGCCTCGCCCTGGTTGTTGGCGGCCGGCGCGGAGATCTGGTTGACGCCGGTGGCCGGGTCGGCGGCCTTGATGCCCTTGATCTGGTTCGGGTCGTGGCTGACCTGCTCGGGGCCCTCGGGCGCGGTGACGGTGGCGTTCACCATGTCGGTGAAGTGGTCGGTGCGCGAGACGACGACCTGCTTGTCCTCGTCGACCGCGATCCGCTCCAGCGCCTGCCAGCAGTCGGCCGCCTCGTCGAAGTAGAAGGTCTGTACGTCGTTCGGCGTGAGCCCGGCCGCCTTCACCGCCTCCGGGTCGTACGGCAGGGTCACCGTGAGGTCGGTCTCGAAGGTGTGCGGGGTCGGGGTGAACCGGTAACCGCGCGGCCCCTTGGTCATGTTGTCCATGCCGGAGCCGAGGCTCGGCATACTGCTCTCGGTCAGCGGCTGGACGCCGATCTCGGTCGGCCGGTCCACCGCCTCCGGCGCCAGCGCCGCCTCGGCACCGTCACGGGCGACGACCTTGGTGACCCCGGTGCCCGGGACGACCCACTCCGTGGTGACCGGCGCGGACTCGGCGGCGATCGGTCCCTTCTCCGCCGCCTCCGACCCCGGGACACAGCCGCCCACCGGCTGCGCGTCGGCGACGGGCACCGGGTCGTCGTCGGCCCGCCAGACGCTGCCGGACAGCAGCGAGACGAGCAGGGCGATGCCCAGCAGCAGCGGAATAAAGCGTCTGTGTCCCCACACCCGACCGGCCATGACCAGCCCCGACCCTTCGCAGCACCAGCGAACTCGGAAGTCGTTCCCACACACAACCCACACACAGGTCACACCTAGCGCACACAGATCCTGGTGGCTGGCATGCACGCGCCACCAGTAAAGAACCCGTCAACTCTGCTCGACGGAGGACGACGGCGGCCCGGGCGGGCAAGGAGGAAGAACCGGAGGTCACTTGAAAATCGAAGCTTCGGGAGGCCTCCGCCAGAGGTGGCGGAAAACGCACACGGGTCAGTTCCGGCCGCCGCCGGCGGCCTCGATCACCCGCCGCAGCCCCTCGGTGAGCTGATCCGCGTCCGGCGCGGTCGTCGGGTCGAAGACCCACTGGGTGATGAGCCCGGTCATCAGCGTGTTGTAGAACTTGCCGACGGAGTCGACGTCCTCTTCCGGGACGTCCTCCTCGCGGCCACCGAGGAACAGCGGGATGATCCCGCGCGCCGCCTCGCGCTGCGCCAGCGCCAAGTGGTCGCGGACCGCGGGCAGTTGATCTCCCATGGCCACGATCTCCACACTGAGGCGCCACAGCGAACCGGGCCCCTGCATCGTGCCGATGATGTTCGACCAGACCTCCTGGAACCGGTCGAGCGAGCCGGGCTCACTGCCTTCGACCGGCCCCACGGCAGGCGCGAAGTCGTCGGAGAGCCCCTCCACCAGGGAGACGTACGCCTCCGCGAGGAGCTTGTCCTTCGAGCCGTAGTGATAGCCGATGGACGCCAGGTTGGTCCCCGACTCCTTGACGATGTCGCGCGCGGTCGTGCGCACGAACCCCTTCTCCAGCAGGCAGCGCTTGGCGCCTTCGAGCAGATCCTCACGGTGTCCCATGCGGCCACCCTACCCGCGATCCATACAACCGTCCTAGACAACTGATTTATACGGTCGATTTATACGATCGTTCTAGACGAACGTTTAAAACGCCCGTACATTGCTCGTCATGACGAACGCAACCTGCACGACGACCTCCCCCGGCCCCCGCGCCGGTCGCCGCGAATGGACCGCGCTCGGCGTGCTGATGCTGCCGCTGCTGCTGGTCTCGATGGACGTCTCCGTCCTCTACTTCGCGGTCCCCGCGATCAGCGCGGACTTGGCCCCGACCGGCACCCAGCAACTCTGGATCTTCGACATCTACGCCTTCGTCCTGGCCGGCCTGCTGATGACGATGGGCTCCCTCGGCGACCGCGTCGGCTGCCGCAGGCTCCTCCTCATCGGCGCCGCCGCCTTCGGCGCGGGCTCGCTCCTCGCTGCCTACGCGAACAGCGCCGAGACCCTGATCGCGGCCCGCGCGGTCCTCGGCATCGGCGGCGCGACCCTGATGCCGTCGACGATGGCCCTGATCCGCACGATGTTCCGCGACCCCGGCCAGCGCGCCAAGGCGATCGGCATGTGGTCCGGCGTGATGACCGGCGGCGTCGCCCTCGGCTCGGTGATGAGCGGACTGCTCGTCGAGTACTTCTGGTGGGGCTCGGTCTTCCTGGTCAACCTGCCCGCGATGGCCCTGCTCCTGGTCCTGGGCCCGGCCCTGCTCCCCGAGTCGAAGTCCGCGAACCCCGGCCGCTTCGACCTGCTGAGCGTCCCCCTGTCGATGGCGGCGGTCCTCCCCGTGATCTACGGCCTCAAGGAGATCGCGGCGGAGGGCTGGCACACGCGGTACGTCATGTCGGTCACCGTCGGCCTGTTCTTCGCGTACCTCTTCGTCCAGCGCCAGCGCACGGCCGCCTCGCCGCTCATCTCCCCCGCGCTGTTCCGGGGGCGGGGCTTCGGCCCGGCCGTCTCCCTGAACCTGATCTCGGCGTTCGGGATGATGGGCTCGGCGTACTTCACCACGCAGTACCTCCAGTCGATGCTGGGCAAGAGCTCCTTGGAGGCCGCGCTGTGGAGCCTGCTGCCGACGGTCCTGGTCGGTATCGCGGCCCCCGTCGCCGCGGCCCTGGTCCAGCGGGGCGTACCGCGCGCCCATGTCGTCGCGGGCGGCTTCGTGACGGCGGCCTGCGGATACGGGCTGCTGGCCCTGGTGGGCACCGACTCCCTGTGGCTGGTCCTGGCCGGCGCGGGCGTCCTCGCGGCCGGCATCGTCACCGTGATGTCCCAGCTGATGGACCTGGGCCTGAGCACCGCCCCGGTCGACAAGGCGGGCGCCGCGGCTTCCCTGCTGGAGACGGGCGCGGAGTTCGGCGGCGCGCTGGGAATGGCCGTACTGGGCTCGATCGGTACGGCGGTCTACCGCCACGGAATCCCGGCCTCGGCGCCGGCCGAGGCCCACGAAACCCTGGGCGGCGCCCTGGCGGTGGCCCAGCAGCTCCCGGCGCGCACGGGAGACGCGCTGGTCACGGCGGCACGGGAGGCTTACGCGCAGGGGATGCAGGCGGCTGCGGTCGCGGGGGTGGTGGTGTTGCTGGGGGCGGCGGTGCTGGCGTTGAAGTTGAAAACGCCGGATGAGTGAGGGACCTCGGCTCGTCCCGCTTTTTCTCGCCCCCGCCGCCCCTACCCGTTCCCATCCTCGGGGGCTCCGCCCCCGAACCCCCGTATCGCGCTGAACGCGCTCGTCCTCAAACGCCGGACAGGCTGGATGGTGCCGGGCTGGGGTGGGCGGGCTGAAC
>NZ_JBSFDA010000110.1:0-33337 GCF_053593675.1 Streptomyces sp. NPDC002156
TCTGGGGGCGCAGCCCCCAGGGATGGGACGGGTAGGGGCGGCGGGGGCGAGAAAAACCCGCCCTTCGCCCCCCTCAGGCCGGCCCAGCCAACCGCAACGTCTTGACCCCACCCCCGGTGAGCAGCTCGACCACACGCTCACCCGCAGGCTTACGGACAGTGACATCACACTCGGGACAGGTGAACGAGTAGAACGTGGTCCGACTACTGGCCCCGATGGCCAGCCGGAGCGCACTCGCGGTCAGCTCGAAGTTCCCACGACAGTCCGGGCAGGCGGCCCGAAACACCACAGGCGCCACTCGTCTCATCCCCGCGAAGGCAGCCGCAACCGTCATGTCCCGCACACCTGACATCGGAGACTCGCTCAACGCTCCTGCTCCCGTCCGTCGTACAGCCCGTCCTGAACCCCGTGCGCCCCGGACACCGACGCCCGCGTCCCAGGCGTCCCAGGCACGGCCGACGCCGCGTCGTACGCCGCCAGCGCCTCCTGGGCCGCCAGCCGGGCACTGTCCGCGAGCCCCTGCGGCGACACGATGCGCCCGTCACGCCCGAGCCGCAGCGCCAGCCGCCGCAGCGACGCCGGATCGGGGGTCCGCAAAGTGATACGCAGCCCGCCGTCGGGAAGCTCATCGGCACTGTCGTGCGGGTAGTACTCCGCGACCCAGCGCCCACCGGGCCCGACCTCGACGACCACCTCGGGGTCCTCGGCGGCGGGCTGCACCAGCCCCTCCGACAGGTCACGCAGTTCTATCTCGGGCGGTACGGACGGCTCGTCCAGGATCTCGATCTCGGCGACCCGGTCGAGCCGGAACGTACGGCGCGCCTCGGAGCGCCGGCACCAGGCCTCGACGTACGTGTGCCCGACGCTGACCAGGCGGATCGGGTCGATCTCCCGCTCGGTGACCTCGTCGCGCGCGGGCGAGTAGTAGCGGATCCGCAGCCGGCGGCGCTCGGAGATCGCCCGGTCGACGTCGGCGAAGACCCCGCCCTCCGACTCGAAGGTCACCGACAGCCGGGTGCTGGCCCCGGCGGCCTCACCGGCGGCCGTCTCCACCTTGGCGGTGGCCCGCAGCAGCGCCTGCCGGTCGCCCTCGCGCAGCCCGGGCAGCGTGGACACCGCGCGGGCGGCGACCAGCAGCGCGGTCGCCTCGTCGGCGGCCAGCCGGAGCGGTTCGGCGGCCTCCTCCCCGAGGGCGGCGGGGTTGTGCCACCAGATCCGCTCGCCGTCGGTGTCGATGTCGAGCAGGTCACCGCCCCGGAAGCTGGTGCCGCACATGGGCAGCACGTCCAGGTCGGAGACCAGCTCGTCCTCGGTGATCCCGAACGCGCGGGCGACATCGCCGACGCGCGCGCCGGGCCGCTCGCGCAGATAGGTCACCAGGGACAGCATCCGCCGCGTCTGGTCGATGGCGTTCACGGGCCTGGCCGGTTTGCCTGCCACTTGCTTGTGCTCCCCCTCAGCCCTTGGCCACGGCGCGCAGCCGGTCGACCACATCGGCCCGCAGCTCGGCCGGTTCCAGGACCACCACGTCCGGCCCGAACTCCACCAGCCAGGCGTCCAGCCCGTGCCCGTACGGAATCTCCAACTCGTCCCAGCCGTCGCCGAGTTCCCGGACCTGGGACGCCTTCGCCCGAAGGGGGTAACCGGCGCCAGTCCGCAGCCGGATCAGCGCGGACCGGTCGGCCCGCTCCCCCGCCCAGCCGGCGACGGTCTCGCGGACCGTGACGACATCGGGCACCTCGGCGGTGAACTTCGCGCCCCGGCTGCGGACCTTGCCGGTGATCCGCGACAGCCTGAACACGCGTTCGGCGCTCCGGTCGCGGTCCCAGCCCGCCAGATACCAGTGCCCGCGCCAGCACTCCAGCGCCCACGGCTCCACATGACGGGGCTCCGGCCGGGCGGCGGTCGCCTTGCGGTAGTCGAAGAGGACCGGGCGGCGGTCCCGGCAGGCCAGCATCAGCGGTTCGAACGCGGCCTCGTGCACCGGGATGCGCGGCTCCAGGGCGCCATGGGCCTCGTACGGATCGACGTCCTCGGGCAGTCCGGCCGCGCGCAGCTTCTGCAGCGCGCCACTGGCCGCACCGGCGAGCCTCGCCTGCTGCCAGACCTTCGCAGCCAGGCCCAGGGCCGCGGCCTCCTCGGCGTCGAGGGTGATGGGCGGCAGCCGGTTGCTGTCACGGCCGGCGCGGTAGCCGACCTCGCCGTCGAGGTTCTCCACCGTCTCGATGACCAGGCCGAGTTCGCGCAGATCGTCCTTGTCCCGCTCGAACATCCGGTTGAAGGAGTCGTCGCTGCCCGCCTCGAGGTAGGCCTCGATGGAGTCACGCAGCTCGCGTTTGCTCAGCGGCCTGCGCGTCCCGAGCAGACACAGCGCCAGATTCATCAGCCGCTCTGCCTTGGCAATCGCCATCGACGCCCTTCGCCTTCCCAATGGTGCTTACGACGGATGACCGTACCGCTCCGAAGTGGCGCGGCAAAAGCCGAGGGCCCATGCCCGGACAGGCATGGACCCCAGATGATCGAGTCCGGCCAAACCTCGTACCTGTGTCGTACGACGATCCGACCTGATCCCGATCCCATTCGACTGTCGTACGACGATCGGACCGACGGACCGGAGGACGGTCAGACCGCGATCAGGTCCACCACGAAGATCAGCGTCTCGCCCGGCTTGATCGCCGGCGTCGGGCTCTGGTTGCCGTAGGCGAGGTGGGCCGGGATGGTCAGCTCGCGCCGGCCACCGACCTTCATGCCCTGGACACCCTGGTCCCAGCCCTTGATGACCCGGCCGCCGCCCAGCGGGAACTTGAACGGGTTGCCCCGGTTCCAGCTGGCGTCGAACTCCTCGCCCGTGCTGAAGGAAACACCCACGTAGTGGACCGTGACGTTCTGACCCGCCACCGCCTCGGCGCCGTCGCCCTCCCAGATGTCCTTGATCTGGAGGTCCGCCGGCGGCTCGCCCTCGGGGAAGTCGATCTCGGGCTTCTCGATGCTCACGTCTCTGGCTCCTGCTGGTGAATGAACAAAGGCAACACGGACAGTCTTTCATCCCCGGCGCGACAACGCCCGCGCCAGGCCGACCTCCACGAAGGGATCACATCGAGCAGTCACCACAAGAGGTCACCACAAGGGCTCACATCTTCGCGAGGATGTCCACGGAGAACACCAGCACCGAGTCCTTCTCGATACCGCTGCCCTGCGGCGGGTTGTCGCCGTAGCCCAGGGCCGGCGGGATGGAGATCATCACGCGGCTGCCGACCTTCTTGCCTGTCAGCCCCTGCGCCCAGCCCTTGACGACCTGCGACAGCCCGAACGAGACCAGCTGCCCGTTCTTGTACGACGAGTCGAACTCCTTGCCCGTGTCCCACAGCACGCCCTTGTACTGCACGAGGACCGACTCGGTCTCCTTGACCACCTCGCCGTCGCCCTCGATGACGTAGTTCGCCACCAGCTCCGTGGGCGCGGTCGCCTTCGGGACCTCGATCGAGGGAGCCGCACCGTCGGTGTTCGTACCGACCTTCGGCAGAGCCGCGTCGTCCTGGGTAACGACCTTGCCCTTCGCCGAACTCTTCGCGTTGAACGTGTCCTTGACGTCCACCACGAACACCAGCGTGTCGGTGCCCTTGATACCCGCCTGCGTGTTCCCGGACGTGCCGTAACCCCAGGTCGGCGGGACGGCCATCTCGACCCGGCTGCCGGCCTTCTTGCCCGTCAGCCCGTACCGCCAGCCGTCGATGATGCTGCCCTGCGCCAGCTGGATCACCAGCGCGGTCCCCCGGTCGTACGAGTTGTCGAAGACCTTCGCCGAATCCCAGATCTGGCCCAGGTAGTTCGCCACGATGTAGTCGTTCTCCACGACCGTCTTGCCGTTGCCCGCGATCAGCGTCTTCACCGCGAGGTCCTTCGACGGCTCACCGCTGCCCTTGGCCACGGTCGGCTTCTCGTCGAACTTCGCCCCCGCGGTGACCGCCGGCAGCGGACCGTCGACGATCTTCGGCGCCGGCGCGGTGGACGAACCCGAATCCGAGGCCGAGGGGGACGGGCTGTCACTGGCCTTGCTCGTGTCGGACTCGTCGTCACCGCATCCGGCGAGCGTGACAAGTCCGGCAGGTACGGCAAGGAGAACTGAGCGTCGGCGCACGGTGAAAGCCTCGTATCGGTGTCGATCTTGTGTTGCTGGCGTGCGCGCAACTCTACGGCGTGCGAGGGGCGCCGTACGGGAAACGTACGGCGCCCGCGTTGCGTTCCGGAAACACACCCGGCCGCAAATCTCACATATCGGAGACCGGTCTACCGGTGACTCACATACCGGCGATCAGCTTCTCCACCCGGTCGTCGACACTGCGGAACGGGTCCTTGCACAACACCGTGCGCTGCGCCTGGTCGTTGAGCTTCAGATGCACCCAGTCGACCGTGAAATCACGACGCTGCTCCTGCGCCCGCCGGATGAAGTCACCGCGCAACCGCGCGCGAGTGGTCTGCGGCGGAACCGACTTGCCCTCGAAGATCTTCAAGTCGTTGCAGATCCGCGCGGCTTGGTTCTTCCTCTCCAGCAGGTAGTAAAGACCCCGCCTGCGGTGAATGTCGTGATAGGCGAGGTCTATCTGAGCGACGCGCGGATGCGACATCGTCATATTGTGCTTGGCCCGGTACCGCTCGATGAGCTGGTACTTCATCACCCAGTCGATCTCGGTGCCGATCCGGTCCAGATCCTCGGCCTCGATGGAGTCGAGCACCCGGCCCCACAGCTCCAGCACCTGCTCGACCGTGCCCGTGCGGATACCCCGTCGCTCGACGAAGTCCACGGCCTTCTCGTAGTACTCGCGCTGCACATCCAGCGCCGAGGCCTCCCGGCCGCTGGCCAGCCGCACCTTGCGACGGCCCGTGATGTCATGGCTGACCTCGCGGATCGCCCGGATCGGGTTCTCCAGAGTCAGGTCCCGCATCACCGTGCCCGCCTCGATCATGCGCAGCACGAGGTCGGTGGCACCGACCTTGAGGAGCATCGTCGTCTCGGACATGTTCGAGTCACCGACGATGACATGCAGCCGACGGTAACGCTCGGCGTCCGCGTGCGGTTCGTCACGCGTGTTGATGATCGGCCGGGACCGGGTCGTCGCCGAGGAGACACCCTCCCAGATGTGCTCGGCCCGCTGACTCACGCAGTAGACAGCACCACGCGGAGTCTGCAGCACCTTGCCCGCACCGCACAGAAGCTGGCGGGTGACGAGGAACGGAATGAGGATGTCCGCGAGCCGGGAGAACTCCCCGTGCCGGGCCACCAGATAGTTCTCGTGGCAACCGTAAGAGTTGCCCGCCGAGTCCGTGTTGTTCTTGAAGAGGTAGACGTCGCCCGCGATTCCTTCCTCGTGCAGGCGTCGTTCGGCGTCCACCAGGAGTCCTTCGAGAATGCGCTCGCCGGCCTTGTCGTGGGTGACGAGTTCCGTCACGTTGTCACATTCCGGCGTTGCGTATTCCGGATGTGATCCCACGTCAAGATAGAGGCGGGCGCCGTTTCGCAGAAAGACATTGCTGCTGCGGCCCCATGACACGACACGGCGGAAGAGGTACCGAGCCACCTCGTCGGGAGACAGACGCCGCTGTCCCCTGAACGTACACGTGACGCCGTACTCGTTCTCCAGCCCGAAAATGCGGCGGTCCATGACTGAACATTACGCCCGATCCCCCGACCTGAAACGGGATCCGGCAGCACGGTTTGGATCATTTTCCGATGAGACCGCAACCACAGCACCCCCGGCGGGCACCGCCAGCACCCGCCCGGTGACCAGCAGAACCAGCAACGACACCGCCCCGGCGGCCCCCGGCACGACGAACCCCCACAGCGTTCCGCCCCACTCCACGACCGGCCCCGCGAGGCCCGTCCCCAGCGACGCACCCACCGTGAACGTCGTCACAAGCCAGGAGAAAGCCTCGGTGACCGTCCCCCGCGGAGCATGCCGATCTATCAGCACGAACACACACGCGAGCGCCGGCGCCAGGAACACCCCGGCAAGCACCATCAGCAACGTCATCGCCACCGCACCCGGCATCAGCGTCAACGGCAGATAACACACCGCCAACAGCCCCACCAACACCGTCAGCCGCCGCTCCGCCGGACCGCTCCACTGCCGCGCCCCGTACACCGACCCACCGAGCAGCGCACCCAGCCCGACGGCCGCCATCAGCCAGCCGTACACCGTGTCACCACCGTTGTCGTCCGCGTACGACACCGACGCGACCGTGATCGACCCCAGCGCGATCCCCACGAACAGGAACGCCCCCAGCATCACCAGCAGCCCCGGCGACCGCAGCGCGCCCAGCCAGTGCGCCTCACGCGGCGCCGAACGCCACGCGCGCGAGGGCGGCGACAGCACCACGGACAGCGCCCCCAGGACCCCGATCACGTTCAGCACGAGCAGCGCGGCCTGCGCCGACCACAACGACGCACACAGCGTCACCAGCAACGGCCCCACCGTGAACATGACTTCCTGCGCCACCGCGTCCATCGCGTACGCCGTGTGCACGTGGTCCTCCTTACGGAGGACAGCGGGCCACAGCGCCCGCAGGCCGCCCTCCAATGGAGGCGTGAAAAGCCCGGCGACCACCACCGCGGCATACGCGAACGGCAGCGGATCCGTGCCCGCGAACGCGAACACCCCCATCCCGAACGCCGACACGAGCGCACCCGACAACTGGATCCGCGGCTGCCCGTACAGGTCCACCAGCCGCCCCAGCAGCGGCTGCCCCACCGCGTTCGCCACCCCGTACGCCGCCGCGAGCCCGCCCGCGAGACTGTAGGTACCGCCCTCGGCGCGCACGAACAGCACGATCGCGATCGCCGCCGTGGCGTTCGGCAACCGGCCCACCAGGGTGCCCACGAGCAGCCGCACCGCGTGCCGCGCCCTGAGGATCTCCAGGTATCCCGATGCCATGACCAGCCCTTCCCGTCAACCGCGACGCCGGAGGTTGTACGTATAACGTCGCCTGCCATACGTACCATGTGCGCTGTCCGCACGTCCACACGAAGGAGCAGGCCCACGGTGGCACGAGGTAGCACCCGACCCACCAGCCGTGACGTCGCCCAGGCAGCGGGCGTCTCCCAGGCCGCCGTCTCCCTCGTCCTCGGCGACAAATGGCGCGGCCGCGTCTCCGAGGCCACCGCCGAACGCGTCCGCGAAGCCGCCCGCGAACTCGGCTACCGCCCCAACCTCGCCGCCCGCAACCTCCGCCTCGGCCACACCCGCACCATCCTCCTCGTCGTCCCCGCCCTCACCACCGAGTTCTACGCCGGCGTCTACACCGGAGCCGCCCGCATCGCCGCCGAACACGGCTTCGGCGTCGTCCTCTACCCCTCCCCCGAAGGCATCGGCCCCGCCCGCGACCCCTTCCACTCCGCCCAGGCCGCCCTCGACGGCGTCCTCGCCTCCTCCATGGCCGCCGACGCCCTCACCGACATCCGCGGCGACCAACTCCCCCTCGTCATGCTCGACAGCGACCCACAAGGAAGCCTCGGCGCCGCCACCGTCAACCTCGACATCGCCGACGGCGCACGCCAGGTCGCCGACCACCTCCTCGGCCTCGGCCACCGCCACTTCCTCCACCTCGCCGCCGACATCCCCTCCTGGACCTTCGCCGTACGCGCCCACGAACTCGCCACACGCCTCGCCACCGTCCCCGACACCCGCGTACGGACCATCCACGCCCCCATCTCCATCGAGGGCGCCCAGCAGGCCACCACAGCCGCCCTGACGGCCCCCGGCCCCCACCCCACCGCCCTCGTCTGCGACGACGACAAACTCGCCGCCGGCGCCTACAAGGCCATCCGCCGCCTCGGCCTGCGCATCCCCGACGACCTCTCCGTCACCGGCCTCGACGACCTCGCCCTCGCCACCGCCATCGACCCCGAACTCACCACCGTCCGCCTCGACGCCGAACTCTTCGGCGAACGCGGCATGCAAGCCCTCCTCGCCGTCCTCGACGGCCGCACCCCCACCCAGGGCGACATCCCCGTACAACTCGTCGTACGAGACTCCACGGCACCACCGCCGAACCGCCCCTGAACAACCCACCAACGCCCGCACCCCGGCCGCCAAAGGCAACCGGGGTGCGAATCAAGAAACAAACCAGGCGGGCGGCTACTCCTCCTCGGCGGCGCTCTCCGCCTCCGTGGACGCCCCGTCGGCCTCCAGCAACCGACCCAGCTGACGACCGAGAATCCGCTTGAACTTCCGCTTCTGCGGACGCGTACGGTCCAGCACCGCGACCTCCAGCCGCTCCGCCGGAATCTCCCGCTCCGTACCGTTCGTATCCCGCGACAGCGCCTGAACCGCCAGCTTCAACGCCTCGGCCAACGACATGCCGTCCTGATGACGCTGATCCAGATACGTGCTGATCTGCTCGGCGTTACCACCGACCGCCACCGAACCGTGCTCATCGACGATCGACCCGTCATGAGGCAGCCGGTAGATCTGATCACCGTCAGAAGTCTCACCGACCTCCGCAACGACCAACTCCACCTCGTACGGCTTCTCCGCCGCCGAAGAGAAGATCGTGCCCAACGTCTGCGCGTACACGTTGGCCAGACCACGAGCCGTCACATCGGCACGGTCGTACGTGTACCCCCGCATATCGGCATACCGCACACCACCGATCCGCAGATTCTCGTACTCGTTGTACTTACCGGCAGCCGCGAAGCCGATCCGGTCATAGATCTCGCTGAACTTGTGCAGCGCACGGGACGGGTTCTCGCCGACGAACACGATGCCATCGGCATACTGCAGCACAACCAGGCTGCGACCACGCGCGATGCCCTTCCGGGCGTACTCGGCCCGGTCCGCCATCGCCTGCTGGGGTGAGACATAGAACGGAGTCGACACCGGTTATCCGTCCCTTTCTGTCGAATCTGTCGAAGTCACTGGACCACCTGGACAAGAAGAGGCACTACAGCAGCGCGGCACGCGGGCCGTCGGGCTGCTCCAGACGCCGCTCCAGAATCGAACGGGCGATCTCGGCGGACTCCTCGTCCCCGAGCCTGCGGAAACCGTCCTCGGTGATCACCGTGACAATCGGGTAGATCCGGCGCGCGACATCAGGACCACCGGTCGCCGAGTCGTCGTCCGCCGCGTCGTACAACGCCTGAATCACCAGCGTCGTCGCATCCGCCTCACTCAGATCACGGTGGTACAGCTTCTTCATCGCACCACGCGCGAACAGCGACCCCGACCCCGTCGCCGCATAACCGTGCTCCTCGGAACGCCCACCCGTCACGTCGTACGAGAAGATGCGCCCCTTCCCCCGGTCCACATCGAACCCGGCGAACAGCGGCACCACGGCAAGACCCTGCATGGCCATACCGAGGTTCGAACGAATCATGGTGGACAGCCGGTTCGCCTTGCCCTCCAGCGAGAGCTGCGCACCCTCCACCTTCTCGAAGTGCTCCAACTCCAGCTGGAACAGCTTGACCATCTCGACGGCGAGACCGGCGGTGCCGGCGATCCCGACGGCCGAGTACTCATCGGCCGGGAACACCTTCTCGATGTCCCGCTGCGCGATGACGTTCCCCATGGTCGCCCGCCGGTCACCGGCGAGCACGACACCACCCGGGAAGGTGACGGACACGATGGTCGTGCCGTGCGGGGCCTCGATGGCGCCTTGGACGGGCGGCAACTGCCGCTTGCCCGGGAGCATCTCCGGCTGATGGTCGGACAGGAAGTCCATGAAGGACGACGACCCAGGCGTCAGGAAGGCAGCCGGTAGACGCCCGGTGCTACGAGTGTTGGCTTCCACGGGGATCCTTCCAAGTAGGCGGCAGCCCGACGAACAGCGTCGGGATCATCTCCCAACTTGCCGATGGCCGAATTGCAGTTGAAGCACAGTACGCCACGGACCCTACCCGTCTCGTGGCAGTGATCCACATGAATGGCAGGAGCTTTCAGGCAGATCACGCAGAGCCCCATTTGCGAGGCCACGATCTCGTCACGCTGGGCTTCGGTCATGCCGTAGTGACGCTTCAGATGGTCCGCGCGCCCTTTTACAGCTCGGCAATGCTTGCAACGCGTAGACAGGCCGTCCGAAGCGGCCGCATTACGGTGCCACTCGCTCCAGTGCCTGACCTCGTCACACCCAAGGCAGTGCTTGTGCCCCTCAGGCACATCCACCCGCCGGACCCTTTTCCCTCGAGCCTCCCGGCCACGCCGGTAGGCCTCCGCCCCGCATTCGCGGCAACGGCCCTGAAGCCCGTCGAGCCTCGACCTGCTAGCCGCGAATGCGGTCGTGGGGAGCGTCCGCTCGCATGCCGAGCATTTCCTCCCGGCATCCAAATCGGACATTTACTACTACTCTCCACCCTTCTGGACAAATGAGCGCACGAAGTCCTCGGCGTTCTCTTCGAGCACATCATCGATTTCGTCCAGGACGGAGTCCACGTCGTCGCTCAGCTTTTCCTGGCGTTCCTTGAGGTCTTCGGATACCTGTGCCTCAGGTGCCTCCTCGACCTCCTCGGTGCTGCGCGTCGCCTTCTGCTGTCCGCCGCCGGTGTCCTTGGTCGCCATAACCCTCACCCCGCTCGGTTCGACGTTCTTGATCAGACCCTACAAGCAGGGTCCGACATTGGCCCCGCTGTTGCTACAACGTCCGGGAACCACCTCGATGATTCCCGGACGCCACACTTTCCACCCTGCCCGGTCGCCCCGGACCACACACCCGTTCAGTTGCCCGACAAGACCCTGACCAGGTCTTCTGCCGTGCGGCAGCGGTCCAGGAGCTCTTTCACGTGATTACGCGTTCCGCGAAGCGGCTCAAGGGTTGGGACGCGCTGGAGCGAGTCCCGGCCCGGCAGATCGAAGATCACCGAGTCCCAGGAGGCCGCCGCGACGTCGTCCGCGTACTGCTCCAGGCAGCGTCCACGGAAGTACGCCCGCGTGTCCTCCGGAGGCTTCGTACGCGCCCGCTCGACCTCGTCCTCGTCCAGCAGCCGCTTGATGCGGCCACGGGCCACCAGGCGGTTGTAGAGGCCCTTCTCGGCCCGTACGTCCGCGTACTGGAGGTCGACCAGGTGCAGCCGAGCGGCGTCCCAGTCGAGGTCGTCGCGTCGGCGATAGCCCTCCATGAGTTCTCGTTTCGCGACCCAGTCGAGCTCACCTGCGAGGCTCATGGGGTCGTTCTCCAGGCGGTTCAGGGTGTCTTCCCAACGGGCCAGGACGTCGACCGTCTGGTCGTCGGCGTCGGACCCGTACCGCTCCTCCACGTACTTGCGCGACAGCTCGAAGTACTCCATCTGAAGCTGCACCGCGGTCAGTGTGCGACCGCTACGGAGCGTGACCAGGCGCTTGAGCGTCGGGTCGTGGGACACCTGGTGGAGGGTGCGGACCGGCTGGTCCACGGCCAGGTCCACCGCGATGAAGCCGTCCTCGATCATCGACAGGACCAGAGCCGTGGTGCCCAGCTTCAGGTACGTCGAGATCTCCGACAGGTTCGCGTCGCCGATGATCACGTGGAGGCGGCGGTACTTCTCCGCGTCCGCGTGGGGTTCGTCCCTGGTGTTGATGATGGGGCGCTTGAGGGTGGTCTCCAGGCCCACCTCGACCTCGAAGTAGTCCGCGCGCTGGCTGAGCTGGAAGCCGTGTTCGTGGCCGTCCTGGCCGATGCCGACGCGGCCGGCGCCGGTGACGACCTGGCGGGAGACGAAGAACGGCGTGAGGTGGCGCACGATGTCCGAGAAGGGGGTCTCCCGCTTCATCAGGTAGTTCTCGTGCGTGCCGTAGGAGGCGCCCTTGTTGTCGGTGTTGTTCTTGTAGAGGTGGATCGGCTGGGCGCCGGGGAGCTGTGCGGCGCGTTCGGCGGCTTCGGCCATGATGCGTTCGCCGGCCTTGTCCCAGAGGACGGCGTCGCGGGGGTTGGTGACTTCGGGCGCGCTGTATTCGGGGTGTGCGTGGTCGACGTACAGTCGCGCGCCGTTGGTGAGGATGACATTGGCGAGGCCGATGTCCTCGTCGGTGAGCTGGCTGGAGTCGGCGGCCTCGCGGGCGAGGTCGAAGCCTCGCGCGTCCCGCAGCGGGTTCTCCTCCTCGAAGTCCCAGCGGGCCCGGCGGGCCCGGTGCATCGCCGCCGCGTAGGCGTTGACGATCTGGGACGAGGTGAGCATGGCATTGGCGTTGGGGTGGCCGGGGACGGAGATCCCGTACTCCGTCTCGATGCCCATTACTCGCCGTACGGTCATGCGGCCCTCCTTGCCCGGCGGTGTCCTCGGTCGGGGACGCCGCTCAAGTACCGCTGGCGCTCCGGTGCGTGTGCGGTGCCCGTCCCCGCACTGCGCGCCTCGGCGGTACGAAAGAGCCTAGAACGCCTTTGCGCTGGTGGGGAGATCATTTGCGTCATTGCCTTGCTCCGGCTGTGGCCTGAAAAACAGTTGGCTGCGGGTACCCGGTGAGGGCACCCGCAGCCACCCCGTCTTTTACAGGTATTGACCGGTGTTGGCCACCGTGTCGATGGAGCGCCCGGTGTCTGCGCCCTGCTTTCCGGTGATGAGCGTACGGATGTAGACGATCCGTTCGCCCTTCTTTCCGGAGATCCGGGCCCAGTCGTCGGGGTTGGTGGTGTTGGGGAGGTCCTCGTTCTCCTTGAACTCGTCCACGCAAGCCTGGAGGAGGTGGGAGACGCGGATGCCCTTCTGCTTGTGGTCGAGGAAGTCCTTGATCGCCATCTTCTTGGCCCGGCCCACGATGTTCTCGATCATGGCGCCGGAGTTGAAGTCCTTGAAGTAGAGGACTTCCTTGTCACCGTTGGCGTAGGTGACCTCCAGGAAGCGGTTCTCCTCGGATTCCGTGTACATGTGTTCGACGGCGGTCTGGATCATGCTCTGGACCGTGGCGCCCTTGTCGCCGCCGTGCTCCCCCACGTCCTCGGGGTGCAGCGGGAGGCGGTCGGTGAGGTACTTCTGGAAGATGTCCTTGGCGGATTCGGCGTCCGGACGTTCGATCTTGATCTTCACGTCGAGGCGGCCGGGGCGCAGGATGGCGGGGTCGATCATGTCCTCGCGGTTGGAGGCGCCGATGACGACCACGTTCTGCAGGCCTTCCACGCCGTCGATCTCGGCGAGGAGCTGGGGGACGATGGTGTTCTCCACGTCCGAGCTGACGCCGGATCCGCGGGTGCGGAAGAGGGATTCCATCTCGTCGAAGAAGACGATGACGGGGGTGCCCTCGCTGGCCTTCTCACGAGCGCGCTGGAAGACGAGGCGGATCTGCCGCTCGGTCTCGCCGACGTACTTGTTGAGGAGTTCGGGGCCCTTGATGTTGAGGAAGAAGCTCTTGCCCTGGGCCTGGCCGGTGACCTCGGCGACCTTTTTGGCCAGCGAGTTGGCTACGGCCTTGGCGATGAGCGTCTTTCCGCATCCGGGGGGCCCGTAGAGCAGGACGCCCTTGGGCGGCCTGAGTTCGTGCTCCTTGAAGAGGTCGGGGTGGAGGTACGGGAGCTCGACCGCGTCGCGGATCATCTCGATCTGGTTGCCCAGGCCGCCGATCTGCTCGTAGCCGATGTCGGGTACCTCTTCGAGGACGAGTTCCTCGACCTCGCTCTTCGGTACGACTTCGTAGACGTACCCGGATCGGGGTTCGAGCAGGAGGGCGTCGCCGGGGCGGATGACGACGTCCAGGAGGGGCTCGGCGAGCCGTACCACCCGTTCCTCGTCGGTGTGCCCCTGTACCAGGGCGCGCTCGCCGTCCTCGAGGATCTCCTTGAGGGTGACGATGTCGCCGACGCTCTCGTACTCCATGGCCTCGACCACGTTGAGAGCTTCGTTGAGCATCACTTCCTGGCCGCGTCGTAGCTCTTCGAGCTCGACGCTGGGGCTGACGTTCACGCGGAGTTTGCGGCCTCCGGTGAAGATGTCGGCCGTGCCGTCCTCGTTGGCGACCAGGAAGACACCGAAGCCGGCCGGGGGCTGTGCGAGCCGGTCGACCTCCTCCTTGAGGGCCACGATCTGGTCGCGAGCCTCTCGGAGTGTGTTGGCGAGCCGCTCGTTCTGCGCGGACACGCCGGCCAGGTTGGTCTGCAGCTCGACGATCCGCTCTTCGAGAATCCTCGTGTGTCGCGGAGAGTCGGCGAGCTTGCGCCGCAGGACGGCGATCTCCTGCTCAAGGTAGGCAATCTGCCCGGACGGGTCGTCGGACCCTCGTCCCGGGCGGATGCCGCGGTTCATGTCGTCGTCGTGGGCTGCCACGGTCCTCACCTCCTCCAAGGGGAGCTGGACGCTTCCAGACCCTACCTGGGTGGGTGTCGATTGAAACCCCTAGATCACAAAGACTGTCGAGGTGTGTCCGATCTTCACCCTTGCGCTCTCCCTCACGCCAGGGGAATACCCACAGAACGTGGTTGGGAAGCGGCCGGAGGTAGGGTCGAAGTGTTCAACACCCGTCAGAGCTGGGCCGACTTGCCGTCGGATCGTCTTGCTCGGGGCAGAAACGGCAGGAGATATGACCGTGCAGGAGGAGGCCGGGGCCGGCGCCGAGGCGTTGGAGGTCTGGATCGATCAGGACCTGTGTACGGGGGACGGAATCTGCGTCCAGTACGCGCCTGAGGTCTTCGAGCTGGACATCGACGGGCTGGCGTACGTGAAGAGCCCCGGGGACGAGTTGTTGCAGGCCCCGGGGGCGACGACGCCGGTTCCGCTGCCGTTGCTGACGGATGTGGTGGACTCCGCGAAGGAGTGTCCGGGCGACTGTATTCACGTACGTCGAGTTTCGGACAGGGTCGAGGTTTTCGGCCCGGACGCGGAGTGATCGTCCGACCACTCCGTGCCACCGTCGGCTGATTCTCGTAATGCCTCTGTCTGATTTCTCACACGGTGTTCGCCGTACGTATGTTCCGTGGCCGTCAGTCGGTCGGTCGGGGCGTGTTCACACGCTCTGTGCGCCGGCGGGTGTCGAGCGGAGGAACGCGCCGTTCTTCCACTGCCACTTGGCGCGCTCGTCGACGTCCGGGCAGCATCTGGGGACGTCGAGGGACGAGTAGCCGAGGAGTGTGGCCGTGACGGCGCCGGCACTGACGGTGAGGTCGGTGACGGTGAGGCGGTCCTTGGGGTCGACGAGGGTCGCGACGACGCGGGGCTGCTTGGCGTCGGCGGCCTGGGTGAGGACGTACACGCCGTTGGGCGGGGTGCCGGAGCCGGCGTCGCAGCGTGCGGAGACGACCGTTTCGGGTCTGCCGTCGCCGTCGAGGTCTCCGGTGGCCTTTTCCTGGACGAGGACCGGGAGGGGGCCGCACGGGAGGGGGAGGTCGACGCCGGTGGGGTCGGGGGGTGCGACGGCCGCGGCGGGTCTTCCCGCGGGGCCGGCTGCCTGGGCCGCGGTGGCGGAGTCCGGCTGGAGGGCCGAGGAGAGGGCGACGACTCCGGCGAGGGCGGTGGCCGTGGCGAGCCAGTGGATGGGGCGGGTGTGCGTGTGTGCCAGTTCCGGGACGGCGGAGTGCTGCACTCGGAGTGTCTCCCGTGGAGGGCTGTACCGGTGGGGTGTCCCGCATAGTGCCACACGTCACAGTGCGAGGGAACGGCGGGGTGTGTGGTGGTCGCTGTCCGTACTGGTGCTGTTGTGGCGTCAACCGGGAAGCGGTGTGGCCGAGTTCCCGGTGTGCTGCGGGAACTCGGCCACGGTGGTCGTGCGTTGACGCGGTCAGCGGCCGTTGCCGCCATCGGCGTTGGGGCCGGTGTAGTCGTCGCCGTAGGAGCCCTTGGAGGGGCGGCGGCGGCGCATGGGGGGCTCGACTCCGTCGGCGAGGCGGCGGGCGGTGAGCAGGAAGCCGGTGTGGCCGATCATGCGGTGGTCGGGGCGGACGGCCAGGCCCTCGATGTGCCAGTTGCGGACCATCGACTCCCAGGCGCTCGGCTCGTTGAAGCAGCCGATCTCGCGGATGGACTCGACGGTCCGGGCAAGCTGGGTGGTGGTCGCCACGTAGCAGCAGACGATGCCGCCGGGGACGAGGGCCTTGGAGACGGCCTCCAGGCATTCCCAGGGGGCGAGCATGTCGAGGACGACACGGTCGACCTCGGTGTCGCTGAGGTTGTCCTGGAGGTCGCCGACGGTGAGCTGCCAGGCGGGGTGGGGGCCGCCGAAGTAGCGCTCCACGTTCTGCTGGGCGATCTCGGCGAAGTCCTCGCGGCGCTCGTAGGAGTGCAGCATGCCCTGGTCGCCGATGGCGCGCAGCAGGAAGCTGCTGAGTGAGCCGGAGCCTACGCCCGCTTCCACGACGCGTGCGCCGGGGAAGATGTCGGCGAAGGCCAGGATCTGCCCCGCGTCCTTGGGGTAGACCACGGCGGCGCCGCGGGGCATGGACAGGACATAGTCGGGGAGCAGGGGGCGCAGCGCGAGGTAGGCGACGTTTCCGGTGGTGCGGACAACGCTGCCCTCGGGTGCGCCGATCAGCTCGTCGTGCGGGAAGGAACCCTTGTGGGTGTGGAAGTTCTTTCCGGCTTCGAGCGTGAACGTGTAGTGGCGGCCCTTGGGGTCGGTCAGCTGTACCTGGTCCCCGACCTTGAAGGGCCCGCGCCTGCGGGCGGCACCGGTCGGTTCGGACATGTGAACAGCCTACTGGTGTTGGCGGGGGCTGCCGACCATCGCGTTGGCGGATGAGGGACCGGCTTCGGGTGCCCTGCCCTGTGACGGGAATCATCTTCACAAAATCCACAATCGACATGCATGGTTCCGCTTAGAGCTTCGGGGGTGTTCCGGGCCTTGGTGACGAGTCCGTCTTTATGCATGCAAGTGGGTGATCATGGCCACCTCCGCCGACGGCGTCGACGTCTTCCCGTCGCGCCGCACCGCGCGGATGGTGAGGCGTCAGGCGGTGTGGAAGCCGGGCTTCCTGCCGTTCCTGGTCACCGCGGGTCTCGCCTATGTCTTCTCCTCGGCGTTGTACTCCCCCAGGCAGACGCTGATGGGCTGGGTGGTGACCGTCCTGTGGACGCTGCCCGTCGTCAGTTCGCTGGTCGGGGTCACGGGTGCCGTGCTGACCCGTCGCCGTATCGCGCGTCAGCGGGGCTGGACCAGTGCCTCCCCTGCGCTGCACGACCGGCTCGTCGTGCTCGTGCCGACCATTGGACGGCAGGACACGTATCCGGCGCTGGAGCGGTCGGTGCTGTCGTACTGCGTGTTCCTGCCGCGCTGGTTTCCCGCGCTGCGGATCGACGTGCTGACGGAGGAGGGCTGTGAGGCGGCCGAGCGCATCGACGCCCTGGCGGCCCGCAGCCCGTTGATTCGCGTGGTCACCGTGCCGAAGGCCTATCGCACGCCCAATGGCACCCGTTTCAAGGCCCGCGCCAATCACTACGCCCATGAGCTGCGGATCGCCGAGGGTGAGGCCCTGGACGACGTGTGGGTGCTGCACATGGACGACGACACCGGGGTCGGTCCGGACACGGCCGAGCAGGTCGCCCGGTTCATCAACGCCCAGCGGCGTGCGGGTCCCGAGGGCAAGCATCTGGCGCAGGGCATGCTGACGTATCCGCGGGAGAACGCCGTCAACCGGCTGACGTGGCTGGCCGACGCGATACGTCCCGCCGACGACATCGCCCGCTTCGCCGTGCTCACCGGCGGCGGTACTCCGCTGGCCGGGCTGCACGGTGAGCTGCTGCTGCTCCGCGCGTCGATCGAGGCCACGATCGGCTGGGACTTCGGTCCGGACTCCATCTGCGAGGACGCTCATCTGGCCCTGATCTTCGCCAGCCGCTACAAGGGGCGCAGCGACTGGTTCTCCGGCCGCAGTTACGGTGCGTCCCCGGCGACCGTGCGGGACTTCCTGAAGCAGCGGGAGCGCTGGTCGTGGGGTCTGGTGGGGCTGGCGTTCAACCGCAGTCTGCCGCGCCGGTCCAGGGCGCTGCTCATGTACAGCGTGACGACGTGGGTGATGGGGCCGTTCCAGCACGTCGGGGTCGTCCTGGCGGTGGGCGCGCTGCTCGGCGATCTCAACACCTCGCCGGTGACGCCGTGGATCCTGCCGCTGTGGGCGGTGACCATGGGGTACGCGGTGTGGATGTACTGGGAGGGCCTGAAGATCAACGCCTCGGTGTCGGCCAATGGCCGTCGCCTGTGGTGGGAGCCGGTCGCGGTGGTCGCCCTGATGCCGTTCTTCGCGCTGTGGGAGGCGGCCGGTTCGTTCCGGGGGCTGCTGCGGTGTCTGCGCGGCGCGGAGAACCAGTTCGTCGTGATCGCGAAGCCGGCCTGAGGGATGCGCATACGTCTTGGGCGTCTTCGCGGCCTCGTCCTCCTCTCTGTCCTCGCTCTTCTGTTTACGAGCGGGTGCGTCTCCCTGGGCGCCGGAGGTCCGGTGGCGACCACACCGTCCGTATCCGCGTCCGCCTCTGCGTCCGAGGCCCCGGCTCCGGCGCGGGTCGCCCGGCCCTGGCGGCGCGGGGATCCCCAGCTCGGTGCGCAGGTGCTCTGGTACACGTATCCGGGCGAGACGGACGCGTCCGTGCGTGCCAACTCGCTGCGGCTGGTGAACTACATGGTCGGCAAGGACATGAACGCGGTCTCGGTGACCTTTCCGTTCGCGACCGCCGGGCCCACGGCGAGCCGGGTTGCCGCCTCGGCCGAGACGCCCTCGGTACGGCATCTGGGGATGCTCCTGGACACCGCGGCGGCGGCCGGGCTGCGGATCACCGTGCGTCCGCTTCTCGACGAGCAGAGCCTGGTGGCGCGGGATCCCCTGGCCTGGCGCGGCTCGCTCGCCCCGGAGGACCGGGCGGCCTGGTTCCGGTCGTACGAGGCCTTCGTGGCTCCGTATCTCAGGCTCGCGGCCCGGCATCACGCGAGCACGTTCGTCGTCGGGGCGGAGCTGACGTCGCTGGAGGACGATCCGCGCTGGCGTTCGGTGATCGCCAGCGCGCGGAAGTCGTTCACGGGTGAGCTGTCCTACGACGCCAACTGGGACGACTACGTCTCCCGGCATGTCCCTGTCCCCGTCGAACACCTCGGCGTCGACGCCTACTTCCCCCTCCCCCGGCTCGGCGACGACGCCTCCGTCGCGGAGATCGCCGAGGGCTGGCAGCGCTGGCTGGACCGCAAGAGCACCGGGAAGCTGCCCCGGATCCTGCTCAGCGAGGTCGGCATCATCGCCGAGGACGGTGCCTATCGTCACCCGGCCGTCTGGAAGGGCGAGGGGAAGCTCAACCCGACGGTGCAGCAACGCTGGTTCGCGGCGGCCTGTCAGGTCGCCCGGGAGCGGGACATGGCCGGCCTGTACTGGTGGAACCTCGACTTCCACGCCGACCCCGCGGCGGGCGCCGACGCCGACTCCCGCGCCTCCTTCATCGGGCGCCCCGCCGAGGCCGTTGTCGCCTCCTGCTTCCGGACCTGGCCGCGATGAACGAAGAGCGCAGCTGGAACGAGTACGGCTCCCGTCCCGGCCCGTCGGCGGAAGGGGCTCGTCCGTCCGAGCCGGCCTCGGGGCGGAGCGAGGACACCGTGCGTCTCCGGGCCGCCCGGAGGCCCAGGAGCGTCGGGGCTGGACGGATCGCGGATCCGCATCCGGTCGTCCGGCCGGAGCCGGCCGGCGACGCGACACCGGACGCGGAGCGGGAACCGGTGGCTTGGTCGGCGCCGGACGTCGAGGTGGGACCGGTCGTGTTGGGGGAACCGTTCGGCAGTGCTCCCGCTGCGGCCGTCGCCCGCTCCCCCGAGGTCGAGCCGAGGCCGGTTTCCGGGCAGGAGATCAGCGGGAGGCGCTTCTCCGCTGTGGACGGTCTGCGGGGCGTCGCTGTGCTGGCCGTTCTGGTGCACGACACGGGTGTGGGCGGGCCCTATTTCTCCTGGGCCGGTGCGGGTGTCGATGTCCTGCTGGTGCTCTCGGGATTCCTCGCCACCCTGCCCCTGCTCCGCCGGGCGACCGCCACCGGGAGGAGCGGCGTGGTCGGCTTCCTGGGGCGCAGGGCGAAGCGGTTGGTACCCGCGCTGCTGGTGTCGGTCGCCATGACTCTCGCTGTGTACTGGGCGCTCGGGCATGGTGGGTGGGCCGGGTGGTTGCGGGGGTGGCCGCTCGGTGCCGGCCCCATGCCGGACGCGCCCCTTGCTCCGCTGTGGCTGGTGGACGTCACCGCGCGTTCCGTGGTGGCGTGGTCCCTGCTGCTGGCGGGGCTGTGTCTCCTGGCTCGGCGGCGGCTTGCCCCGGTGGCGTTGGTCGTCGCTCTGCTCGGCGGGGCGGTGACCGTCGCTGCGGCATGCGGGATGCTGCCCGATCTGGGGGTCGTCTCCGGCGTACAGGCGGTCGCGCTGCCGGCCGGTGCTGTTGCCGCGTGCCTCGTTCATCTGGCTGAGCGTGATGGCCGTGCGGTGTCCCAGCTGGGCGCCGTGCTGCTGGTGGTGACCGGTTTCGCCGCTGCGGGGGTCTTGGCGGTGGCGGCCGTTCTGCGTGGCGGAGGGCAGGGTGACGGCTGGTACATGGTCGCGGTCGTGCTCGGGGCCGCTCTGCTGACGGCGGTGCTGTGCGGTGGCCGGGGGCCCTTGGTTCGGCTGCTGTCGGGCGATCTGGTCACGGAGGTCGGCCGTATGTCGTACAGCCTGTTTCTGCTGCATCTGCCCGTGTACTGGCTGCTGCTGCGCGGCCGGCCGGGGCTCGGTCCGCTCGCTCTGTTCCTGGTGGGGGGTGTGGTGACCTGGTTCCTGGCGCTGCTCGTTCACTACCTGCTCGTCGAGCGCTTGGCCGCCCGTTCCTGGCGTCGCGGGCCCCGGCGGGACGAGAGCCTGCGACACCGGCTTTAGGAGAGCCGTGCTCTCTAGTTCGGGCGGGCCATTGCCTTGACGAAGGCGCGTTCCACGTCGGCCGCCGACAGGACTCCGTAGATCTCGCCGGACTCCTCGACGACCAGGTATTCGGTGGCGGGGGTCGCGCGCAGGGCGTCGAGGAGTTCCTCGCCGGAGAGTTCGGCGGAGACGCGCATGCCGTCGGTGAGGTCCTGGGCGAGGCCGCTGACGGAGACCCAGGGGCGGCGGTGTTCGGGTACGCCGACGATCGCCGCCTCACGGACGAGAGAGAGGGGTTCTCCGTCGGGGTCTACGACGACCAGGGCGCGGGCGCCGGCGTCGTTGGCGCGGCGCAGGGCCTCGGAGAGGGGGGTGTTGGTCTCGACGGGGACGGCGCGGCGGGTGAGGTTGCGGGCGCGGAGTTCCGGGAGGTGTTCGCGCAGGCGGGCCATGCGGAGGCTGTTGCCGGCGCCGGTCCAGATGATCGCGGCGAGGATGGCGGCGAGCAGGGCGTCGGTGACGGTGTCCATGCCGACGCTGTCCTCGGCGCTGGAGCCGAGGGCGCCTGACTGGGTGAGCAGCGGGAGTCCGATGAGGACGGAGACGGCGAGGGCGCGGCCGACCCAGGCGGCGGCGATCGTACCGCTCATGGGCTTGCCGGTGATCTTCCAGACGACGGCGCGAAGCATCCGGCCGCCGTCGAGGGGCAGGCCCGGCAGGAGGTTGAAGGCGGCGACGATGAGGTTGGAGATCATCAGGCCGGCCAGCAGGACGCCGGGGACGGTGCCGGCTTCGACGGTCTGGAGGGCGAGGTAGAAGACGCCCGCGAGGATCAGGGAGAGGAGCGGGCCGACGAAGGCGAGGACGAATTCGCGGCCGGGGGTCTCGGACTCCTTCTCGATCTCGGAAACGCCGCCGAAGAACTGGAGCTGGATGCGGCGTACCGGGAGTTTGAAGCGGAGGGCGGCGACGGTGTGGGCGAGTTCGTGGACGAGGACGGAGGCGTAGAAGGCGACCGCGAAGAAGAGGGAGACGAGGTAGCGCAGGGCGCCGAGTTCGGGCAGGACGCGGTCGAGCTGGCCGCCGAAGACCCAGGTGATGAGGGCGGCGACCAGGAACCAGCTGGGGGCGACGTAGACGGGTACGCCGAAGGGGCGTCCCATGAGGAGTCCGCCGCCGGGTTCCTTCTTGGGCTTCTGGGGGGCGCGGGACTTGCCGAGGCGGGGGGTGGCGCGGGTGCGGCCGGTGGTGTCGGCGGGCGCGTCCGGCTCGGTGGGCTCCTCGGTCGGTTTCGCGGGTTCCGTGGGCTTGTCGTTCCCCTTGTCGTCCCGCTCGTTCCGGGCGGGGTCCGTCGTGGTGTCGGTGGTCGCGGGTTCGGGGTGTGCGGGGTCGGCGGTCGAGGCCGTACGCCCGGTGTGGCGGTCGGTCGACTGGTCGTTGCCGGAGCGCGGCTGCCCGCTCCCGCCGCTCTCGTCCACTGTGTCCCCTTGTCGGATGCGTCTCCCTTTTCCGCTCCGGGGCGGAAGGGTCTCGGGTCGATGGTATGCGGCCGTCGCGATGTGTTCCGCCCCGGCACCCCCTGTGTTCGCCGGGGTGTCCCGTGTAGTCGTGGCGGCGGGTGGGTCACTGTCAGTGGCGGGCCGTAAGGTCGTCGTCATGGAAATCAGCACCGAGGGCGCCGCCGAGTCCGTCTCGCCGGTCGTGCTGCCCTCCGCGCCGTCTTCGCTGTCGCCCTCGCGGGCCAGTGACTTCATGCAGTGTCCGTTGCTGTACCGGTTCCGGGTGATCGACCGGTTGCCGGAGAAGCCGAGCGAGGCGGCGACGAGAGGCACGCTGGTGCACGCCGTTCTTGAGCGGCTGTTCGACGCACCGGCGGCGGAGCGGACGGCGCCGCGGGCGAAGTCGCTGATCCCGGGCCAGTGGGACCGGCTGCGTCAGGCGCGGCCTGAGGTGGTGGAGCTGTTCGCGGACGATCCGGACGGGGAGCGGCTGGCGCGCTGGCTGGGCGAGGCCGAGGGGCTGGTGGAGCGCTGGTTCGGGCTGGAGGATCCGACGCGGCTGGAGCCCGCCGAGCGTGAGCTGTTCGTCGAGGCGGAGCTGGATTCGGGGCTGAAGCTGCGGGGGATCATCGACCGGGTCGATGTGGCGCCCACGGGTGAGGTGCGGATCGTCGACTACAAGACGGGGAAGGCGCCGCGTCCGGAGTATTCGGAGGGCGCGCTGTTCCAGATGAAGTTCTATGCGCTGGTTGTCTGGCGGTTGAAGAACGTGGTGCCTCGGCGGTTGCAGCTGGTGTATCTCGGCAGTGGGGATGTGGTGACGTACGACCCCGTGGTGGCCGATCTTGAGCGGGTGGAGCGGAAGCTGCACGCGTTGTGGGAGGCGATTCGGGAGGCTACGGAGTCGGGGGTTTGGCGGCCTCGGCCGACGAAGCTGTGCGGTTGGTGTGATCACCAGGCCGTGTGTCCGGAGTTTGGGGGGACTCCCCCGCCTTATCCGTTGCCGGTGCGGGTGGCTCCGCCGGTTGCGCCGTAGTTGTCCGCGGGCCCGGTGGGGCTTGTCGCGCAGTTCCCCGCGCCCCTTGCGGGGCGCTACGCGCCCGCAAGGCAGAATGGGAAGGCCTAGCGAAGGAGACTTACGTGGCCGTCCGCGTTCTACTGGTCGACGACCAGCCGCTGCTGCGTACCGGGTTCCGGATGATTCTGGAGGCCGAGCAGGACATCGCGGTCGTCGGCGAGGCCGGAGACGGTCTTCAGGCGATCGACCAGGTGCGGGCCCTGCAGCCCGATGTGGTTCTGATGGACATTCGCATGCCGCGAATGGATGGGGTCGAGGCGACTCGGCAGATCACGGGTCCTGGGCGGGACGGGCCGGCGAAGGTGCTGGTACTGACGACCTTCGATCTCGACGAGTACGTGGTGGAGGCGCTGCGGGCCGGTGCCAGTGGCTTCCTCCTGAAGGACGCGCCGGCGAACGAGCTGGTGCAGGCGATCCGGGTGGTGGCGGCGGGTGAGGCGATGCTCGCGCCGAGCATCACGCGCCGGCTGCTCGACAAGTACGCGGGGCATCTGCCGTCGGGTGACGAGCCCGTGCCTGACACCCTGCACACGCTGACCGAGCGTGAGGTCGAGGTGCTGAAGCTGGTGGCGCGGGGGCTGTCGAACGCGGAGATCGCCGCCGATCTCTTCGTCAGCGAGACGACCGTGAAGACGCATGTCGGGCATGTGCTGACCAAGCTGGGGCTGCGCGACCGGGTGCAGGCCGCGGTGTACGCGTACGAGAGCGGGCTGGTGCGTCCCGGCGCACAGTAAGCAGCGTCAGAGCTGTGTGTACGACGACGGGGGCGCCCCTTCCGGTCCAGGGAAGGGGCGCCCCCGTCGTCGTATCGGCCGGGTCAGCCCTTGTTGATCTCCCAGAAGCGGAAGACGGTCGAGGCGTCGAGGCAGTACTCCAGGCCGTAGACGTTGTCGCGGGTGACGGCGTACTGCTTGGCCTGCCAGATCGGGATCACGGGGACCTCCTGGGCGACGATGTCCTGGAGTTCGGCGAAGTCCGTGTCGGTCGCGGAGCGGTCGCTCTCGGCGGCGGTGCCGGGGATGAGCGTGCCGGTGATGGTGCTGTTGGTGTAGTTGTTGCCGAGGACGTTGCCCTCGCCGAAGAAGGGGGCGGTGAAGTTGTCGGCGTCGGGGTAGTCCGGCACCCAGCCCTTCACGTACACGCCGTACTTGCCGGCTTCGATGTCCTTCTCGTACTGCGCGAAGGGGACGGACTGGACGGTCGCCTCGAAGAGGCCGCTGGCGTTGAGCTGCTTGGCGATGGCCTTGAACTCGTCGTCGGTGGCGGGGCCGTAGCGGGAGGGGGTCGACCAGAGGGTCAGCTTGACCTTCTCGGTGATGCCGTCCTCCTGGAGGGCCGCCTGGGCCTTGGCCTTGGAGGGGCGGGCGCCGTAGGTGTCGAAGAAGGCGGTGTTGTGACCGGCTATGCCGGCCGGGATGATCGAGTAGAGCGGGGTCGCGGTGTCCTCGTAGACCTCGTCGACCAGGGCCTCGCGGTCGAGGAGGTAGGCGATGGCCTTGCGGACGCCGAGCTTTCCGGCGACCGGGTCGTTCATGTTGAAGACGAGGTGCTGGACCTCGGCGCTGGTGCCCTCGACGATGTCGATGCCCTCGTCGCCGCTGTCCTTCTCGATGTCGGCGATGTCGCCGGCCTTGAGGCCGCGGTAGGCGATGTCGACCTTGCCGTCGAGGAGGTCGTCCTTCAGCTTGGTCTGGTCGCCGTGGAAGAACTTGAGGGTGATGCCGGAGTTCTTGACGTCGGCGGTGCCCTTGTAGTTCGGGTTGACGGAGAAGACCGCGCTGTCGTCGCCGAACGAGTCGAGCTTGTAGGGGCCGGAGCCGACGGCTTCGCCGTCCTCGCGCAGGCCGTCCTCGTCGTACTGGGTGTGGTCGACGATGGAGCCGGCGCCGGAGGCGATCTTGCTGGGGAAGGTGGCGTCGGGCACCTTGAGGTTGAAGACGACGGTCTTCTCGTCGGGGGTGTCCACCGAGTCGAGCATCGGGAACATGATCGCGGGGCCCGCGTCGTCGTTGATCTTCAGCATGCGGTCGAAGGAGAACTTGACGTCCTCCGAGGTGAGCGCGTCGCCGTTGCTGAACTTCAGGCCGTCGCGCAGGGTGCACTTGTACACCTTGGTCTGCGCGTCGCTGAAGGCGCACTCCTTGGCGGCCTCGGGCTGCGGCTCGGTGCCCCCGTTGGGGAAGCTGAGCAGCGACTGGAAAACGTTGTTGAACAACAGCCAGGAGCCGGGGTCGTAGCCGGAGGCGGGGTCGGTGGCCAGGACGTCGTCGGACATCCCCATCACTACGGTGGAGCCGTCGGCCCCCGAGTCGCCGTTCTCCGAGCCGCAGCCGGTCAGGAGGCCGGAGGCCAGCCCCGCCACGATGGGCAGGACGGGCCACTGGTTGCGCAAGTTCACGTCGATGTGCCTTGTCGTCGGGTCTTGGGAACCCGGGGCCGTCCCAGCCCCGGGTCGGGATTCATGCGTCGGACGGGTGTGCCGGTCAGTTGCCCACACCGCGGCCGAGCTCCCAGAGCTGAAGCGTCGAGGAGGAGTTGAGGGCCCACTCGGCGCCGGTGATGCCGTCGCGCGCGGCGATGTACTGGTTGCCCTGCCACAGCGGCAGTACGGGTACGTCGTCGGCGACGATGTCCTGGATGTCCGTGAGGCTCGTGGAGGCGGTGAGGCGGTCGGCCTGACGGCGGGACTCCGGGATCAGGGTGGTGCGGATCGTGCTGTTGGCGTACGGCAGGTTGAGGAAGTTGTCCTTGTCGAGGAACGGGGCGAGGTAGTTGTCCGCGTCGGGGAAGTCCGGGAACCAGCCCATGCCGTAGACGTCGTACGCGCGCTCCTTCTCGGCCGGGCGGAAGGTGGCCCAGGGGGCGCCCTCGATACCGACCTTGAAGAGTCCGCTCGCGTTGAGCTGCTTCTGCAGTTCCTCGAACTCCTGCTTGGTGGCCGAGCCGTAGTGGTCGGTCGTGTAGTGCAGGGTCAGTTTCACCGGGGTGGTGATTCCGGCGTTCTCCATCAGGGTTTTCGCCTTGATGTCGCTCGGCTCGCCGTACTTGTTGAAGAAGGAGTTCGAGTGGCCGGTGATGGTGGCCGGGACCAGCGAGTAGAGCGGCTGGGCCTCGTCGCCGTACACCTTCGAGACGAGT
This sequence comes from Streptomyces sp. NPDC002156, assembly GCF_053593675.1. Taxonomy (NCBI): domain Bacteria; kingdom Bacillati; phylum Actinomycetota; class Actinomycetes; order Kitasatosporales; family Streptomycetaceae; genus Streptomyces; species Streptomyces sp. NPDC002156. The sequence goes on from NZ_JBSFDA010000110.1 coordinate 26,442, forward strand.
TCGGCGCGGTTGATGATCTGCGCCATCGCCTGGCGGACGGCTTTGGTCTTCACCGTCGGGGCGTCGGTGTTGAAGGCGAGGTAGCGGATTTCGAGGCCGGGCATCTGGACGAGGTCGATGTCGCCGGTCGAGTCGTCGTCGAGCTTTCTGATCTGCTCGGGGGACATCGTGCGGGTCATCAGGTCGATGTCGCCCTTGGAGAGCGCGGTGCCCATCGCGGAGGCGTCGGCGAAGGAACGCAGTTCGACCTTGTCGTTCTTCGGCGTCAACTGCCCCTGATAATTGGGGTTCTTGGTGAAGACGGCGTTCACGAGTTCGTCGTTCTTGACCTCGGAGTGCAGCGTGTACGGGCCGGAGCCGTCGACGTCGAAGCCGTCGCGCAGCTTGTCCTTGTCGTAGTCGTCCGGGTTGACGATGCCCGCGACCGGGGTGGACAGCTTGAACGGGAAGGTGGCGTCGGCGGTCTTGAGGTGGAAGATGACCTCGCGGTCGCCCTGGGTCTCGACGGTGTCGATCGTGGACAGCAGGGCGAACACACCGCTGTCGGCCTGGATCCGCAGGGCCCGGTCGATCGAGAACTTCACGTCGGACGCGGTGACTTTGTCGCCGTTGGAGAACTTGAGGTTCTTGCGCAGGGTGCAGGCGTAGCGCTCATTGCCGGTGTCGGTGAACGTGCACTTCTCGGCGGCCTCGGGCACCGGTTCGCCGTCGCCGCGCGGCTGGACCATGAGGGTCTGCACGGTCTGGCGCAGGATGTTCCAGGTGCCGACGTCGTAGGCGTAGGCCGGGTCGATCGGTGCCGGGGCTGCCTTCGTGGCGGTGAACCGGTCCGTGGTGCCGACGACGATCGCGTCGCCGCCGCTGCCTCCGCCATTGGCCGCGCCGCAGGCGGCGAGTACCGGAGCGAGCAGGCCGACGACGGCCGGCAGCACCAAAGTCTTGCGGTTCATGCTCGGGTTTCTCCAGGCTGTCGATCCCAGGGACCCGGCATGCGTGGGGTGGTGCGCGCGGGGTTCGGGATTACGGCGATGTTCTCGCAACGAGGTTAGTCCGGACCGTGGAGGGGCTTGCGGGCAGCCGGAGTTGGGGGCTGATCACGCTGTGGAGCCGGGTGTGGACGCACCGGAAAACCGGCGGCGGAAGGATTCCGTGCAGGCTCCCCCCAATCGGGACACAAGGACTTGCCTTGAGTCCCGATAAGGGGTGCGTGTACACAGCATGTGTGCACTGTCGAGCCCTTGCCGGGTGGCGAACCTCACACGCTTTTGCGCGTTGCGTGCATAGACGAATTCCGCCGCGTAATTCTCATGTGATGGCCCGCATGTTCATCCGGGCGTTTTCCCGCATTCGATCAGGCACGCTCGGTAGACGGGTCAGCGCATTTCCGTCATCAGGCCGTGCAGAAAGGGCAGGTCGACTTCTTCCAGGGAGGTCACGATCGTGCGGCGCGCACCGGGTGCGATGGGTGCGACCGACGGCACGGCCACGACATGGCAGCCGGCGGCCTCGGCGGCGGCGACCCCGGTCGCCGTGTCCTCGACGACGGCGCATCTCGCCGGTTCGGCGCCGAGTCCGGCGGCGGCGATCAGATAGGGGTCGGGGTAGGGCTTCGTACGCTCCACCTCGTCCCCTGCGATGCTCAGGGCGAAGTGCTGCGGGCCCAGGGAGGCCAGGACGCGGTCGATGATGCGGCGGTGGGAGGCCGAGACGAGGGCGGTCGGGATCTCGTGCGCGGAGAGTTCGGCGAGGAGGCGTGCGGCGCCCGGCATCAAGGGCAGGGCGCGGCCGATACGGTCCTCGAAACCGTCGTTGAGCAGGACCGACAGTTCGGCGAAGGTGATGTCGGCGCCGGTGGCCTCAAGGAGGAACCCGGCGCTGCGGGTCATCGGGCCGCCGACCACGACATGCCGCCAGGAGTCGTCGAGGGTGTGGCCGAGGCCGGCGAAGATCTCGACCTCGACGTCCCACCAGAAGCCCTCGGTGTCCACCAGGGTGCCGTCCATGTCGAGGAGTACGGCCTGCAGTGCTGAGCCTTCGGCCGTACGGGTTCCGAGCGCGGGGACCGTGCTGGTCATCCTGGCGCACCTCCTTGAGGGACGATCAGGCCGGTTGCCCCTGAGTGCACAGAGGGCAACCGGCCTGCGATGGACCGACCAGTGTACGACTTATCCGATCAGCGCGCGTTAAGGACGCCGCCGGGCTCAGCGCGCGTTGAAGTACTTCGCCTCGGGGTGGTGGATGACGATGGCGTCGGTGGACTGCTCGGGGTGGAGCTGGAACTCCTCGGAGAGGTGGACGCCGATGCGCTCGGGCTGGAGGAGGTCGGCGATCTTGGCACGGTCCTCCAGGTCGGGGCAGGCGCCGTAGCCGAGGGAGAAGCGGGCACCCCGGTACTTGAGGGCGAACATGTCCTCGACGTCGGCCGGGTCCTCGCCGGCGAAGCCCAGTTCGGAGCGGACGCGGGCGTGCCAGTACTCGGCGAGGGCCTCGGCCAGCTGGACGGACAGGCCGTGCAGTTCGAGGTAGTCGCGGTAGGAGTTCGACTCGAAGAGCTTGGCGGTCTCCTCGCCGATCCGGGAACCGACGGTGACGACCTGGAGGCCGACGACATCGATCTCGCCGGACTCCTCCGGGCGGAAGAAGTCGGCCAGGCAGAGCCGGCGGCCACGGCGCTGACGCGGGAACGTGAAGCGCGTACGTTCGTTGCCCCGGTCGTCGAGGATGATCAGGTCGTCGTCCTTGGAGACGCACGGGAAGTAGCCGTAGACGACGGCCGCCTCCAGCAGGCTCTCCGTCTGGAGCTTGTCCAGGAGGCCGCGCAGCCGCGGGCGGCCCTCGGTCTCGGCCAGCTCCTCGTAGGTCGGCCCGTCGCCGGTGCGGGCCTGCTTGAGGCCCCACTGGCCCTTGAAGAGGGCGCCCTCGTCGAGCCAGCTCGCGTACTCCTTGAGCTGGATGCCCTTGATGACGCGGGTGCCCTGGAAGGGCGGGGTGGGGATCGGGTTGTCGATGGCGACGTCGGAACGGACGTGGCCCTCTTCCGGGCGTTCCTCGGCCTGTACGGCGGCGGTGGCGCGGACGCGGCGCTGCTTCAGCTCGGGCAGCTTGGCGCCGGGGACGCCCCGCTTGACGCCGATCAGGGCGTCCATGAGGCGCAGGCCCTCGAAGGCGTCGCGGGCGTAGCGGACCTCGCCCTCGTAGATCTCGTGGAGGTCCTGTTCGACGTACGCCCTGGTCAGGGCGGCGCCGCCGAGGATGACCGGGTAGTCGGCGGCCAGCTTGCGCTGGTTCAGCTCCTGGAGGTTCTCCTTCATGATCACGGTCGACTTCACGAGGAGGCCGGACATGCCGATGACGTCGGCCCGGTGCTCCTGCGCGGCTTCGAGGATCGCGGAGACCGGCTGCTTGATGCCGATGTTGACGACGGTGTAGCCGTTGTTGGTGAGGATGATGTCGACGAGGTTCTTGCCGATGTCGTGGACGTCCCCGCGGACGGTGGCGAGCACGATCGTGCCCTTGCCCTCGTCGTCGGTCTTCTCCATGTGCGGTTCGAGGTGGGCGACGGCCGTCTTCATGACCTCGGCGGACTGGAGGACGAACGGCAGCTGCATCTGGCCGGAGCCGAAGAGTTCGCCGACGACCTTCATGCCCTCCAGGAGGGTGTCGTTGACGATGTCGAGGGCGGGGCGGGTCTGCAGGGCCTCGTCGAGGTCGGCCTCCAGGCCGTTCTTCTCGCCGTCGATGATGCGGCGCTGGAGCCGCTCGTCCAGGGGCAGGGCGGCGAGTTCCTCGGCCTTGCCCGCCTTGAGGGACTTGGTGGTGGCGCCCTCGAACAGGGCCATCAGCTTCTGGAGGGGGTCGTAGCCCTCCGCGCGCCGGTCGTAGACCAGGTCGAGCGCGGTGGTGACCTCCTCCTCGCTGAAGCGGGCGATGGGGAGGATCTTCGAGGCGTGCACGATCGCCGAGTCGAGGCCGGCCTTGACGCATTCGTCGAGGAAGACCGAGTTCAGCAGCATGCGGGCGGCCGGGTTGAGGCCGAAGGAGATGTTGGACAGGCCCAGGGTGGTCTGGACGTCCGGGTGGCGGCGCTTCAGCTCGCGGATCGCCTCGATCGTCGCGATGCCGTCCTTGCGGGACTCCTCCTGACCGGTACAGATGGTGAAGGTCAGGGTGTCGATGAGGATGTCCGACTCGTGGATGCCCCAGTCGCCGGTGAGGTCGTCGATCAACCGTTCGGCGATGGCGACCTTGTGCTCCGGGGTACGGGCCTGGCCCTCCTCGTCGATGGTCAGCGCGATCAGCGCGGCGCCGTGCTCCTGGGCCAGCTTGGTGACCTTGGCGAAGCGGGACTCGGGGCCGTCGCCGTCCTCGTAGTTGACGGAGTTGATGACCGCGCGCCCGCCGAGCTTCTCCAGGCCGGCCCGGATGACCTCGACCTCGGTGGAGTCCAGGACGATCGGCAGGGTGGAGGCGGTGGCGAAGCGGCCGGCCAGCTCCTCCATGTCGGCGACGCCGTCGCGGCCCACGTAGTCCACGCAGAGGTCGAGCATGTGCGCGCCCTCGCGGATCTGCTCGCGGGCCATCTCGACGCAGTCGTCCCAGCGGGCGTCCAGCATGGCCTCGCGGAACTTCTTGGACCCGTTGGCGTTGGTGCGCTCGCCGATCGCCATGTAGGCGGTGTCCTGGCGGAACGGGACGGTCTGGTAGAGGGAGGCGGCGCCGGGCTCGGGCTGCGGGTCGCGCTCGACGGGCGTGGCGCCCTGTACGCGCTCCACGAGCTGCCGCAGGTGCTCCGGGGTGGTTCCGCAGCAGCCGCCGACCAGGTTCAGGCCGTAGTCCCGTACGAAGGCGTCCTGGGCGTCGGCCAGGCCCTCGGGGTCGAGCGGGAAGTGGGCGCCGTCCTTGGTGAGGATCGGCAGACCGGCGTTGGGCATGCAGAGCAGCGGAGTGCGGGAGTGGCGGGACAGATAGCGCAGGTGCTCGCTCATCTCGGCCGGGCCGGTCGAGCAGTTCAGACCGATCATGTCGATGCCGAGCGGTTCGAGCGCGGTCAGCGCGGCGCCGATCTCCGAGCCGAGCAGCATCGTGCCGGTCGTCTCGAAGGCCATCGAGACCAGCAGGGGTACGTCGAGGCCGGTGGCCTCCATGGCGCGGCGGGCGCCCAGGATCGACGACTTCGTCTGGAGGAGGTCCTGGGTGGTCTCCACGATCAGGGCGTCGGCGCCGCCGGCGAGCAGGCCCTCGGCGTTCGCCTGGAAGCCGTCACGGAGGGTGCCGTAGTCGATGTGGCCGAGGGACGGCAGCTTGGTGCCGGGGCCGATCGAGCCGAGGACCCAGCGCTGGCGGCCGTCGCGGGCGCCGAAGTCGTCGGCGGTCTCGCGGGCGATACGGGCACCGGACTCGGACAGCTCGTACACGCGGTCGGCGATGTCGTACTCGGACGCCGCCGTGTGGTTGGCGCCGAAGGTGTTCGTCTCGACGCAGTCGACGCCCACGGCGAAGTACGCCTCGTGGACGGAGCGGACGATGTCGGGGCGGGTGACGTTCAGGATCTCGTTGCAGCCTTCGAGATTCTCGAAGTCCTCCAGCGTTGGGTCCTGCGCCTGCAGCATGGTGCCCATCGCACCGTCGGCTACCACCACTCGGGTGGCGAGTGCGTCCCGGAGGGCGGACACACGGGTCCTGTTGTCGGTGGAAGGGGCGGACGACGAGGCGGCCATGTAAGGGCTCCCTGGAGTGCGACGGCTGTCGGCTTTGCGTCTTCCCCGGGAAGACGCACGCGGCCAGGGTAGCCCGGTGCGGGGCCGTATGGTCAGGGCGTCCACGGGACGGACGTACGTGGCGCACGTGTCGTGGCCGGAACCCACGGCCGTGTGCGGGCTGTATACGAGACATCCACCCGGATGTACGCGGATGTAACAGGTGACGACCAGCCATTGGCAGTCGGTCGACATGGACCGGTAGTGTTCGACATTGCCGAACGGCGGCAGCGAGCGCCGGTGTGCCGGCGGTCGAAGGGGACGGAGGCAGGACGGCGATGGCACGGAACATCCAGTCGCTCGAACGGGCGGCGGCGATGCTGCGGCTCCTCGCGGGCGGCGAGCGTCGGCTCGGCCTCTCGGACATCGCCTCGTCCCTCGGGCTCGCCAAGGGCACCGCCCACGGCATCCTGCGCACCCTCCAGCAAGAGGGCTTCGTCGAGCAGGAGGCCGCGTCCGGGCGCTATCAGCTGGGCGCCGAACTGCTGCGCCTGGGGACCACCTATCTGGACGTCCACGAGCTGCGCGCGCGTGCCCTGGTGTGGACCGACGACCTGGCCCGTTCCAGCGGCGAGAGCGTCCACCTGGGGGTACTGCACCAGCACGGCGTGCTGATCGTGCACCACGTCTTCCGCCCCGACGACAGCCGGCAGGTGCTGGAGGTCGGGGCGATGCAGCCGCTGCACTCCACGGCCCTGGGCAAGGTCCTGTCGGCCTTCGACCCGGTCGCGCACAGCGAGGTCCTGGAGGCCGAGCGCAAGTCGTTCACCGACCGGACGATCAGCGATCTGGAGGGCTTCGAGGGCGTCCTGGACCTCACCCGCGCGCGCGGGTACGCGGCCGACGTCGAGGAGACCTGGGAGGGCGTCTCGTCCATCGCCGCCCCCATCCACGACCGGCGCCGGATGCCGGTCGGCGCGGTCGCCGTCACCGGGGCCGTGGAACGGCTCTGCAGGGAGGGCGAGCTGCGCCCGGAACTGATCGCGGCGGTGCGGGACTGTGCCCGCGCGGTGTCCCGGGACCTGGGCGCCGGGCGGTTCTGAAGGTTTTCGGTACGGGAGAGGGCCGGGACGCCTGTGGCCGAGACTCCGGGCTGGGCCTCGCCCGGATCCGCCCCCTCCGACGGGCAGCAGCCCGACG